>NZ_JGCK01000031.1:0-4125 GCF_001639905.1 Kosmotoga sp. DU53
TAAGTATCTTCAACTCGGAGATAAAGACAGAGGGGTAATAGATACCTTCATGAGAAACTACGTTCGCTACGACAGGAACTGGGGGCTGAGACCCAAACCTCCCGCAGAACTTTATCCCTTCACCCAGAAATACAGGCTAAAGAAAACCCAGACTGCCCTCGCTTACTGGGCGCTGGATAAGAAGAAGGAAAGGGAAAAGCTGATTAATAGACTTTTGAGATTTATTTGAAACATTTCTTATACTTCCAGTGTCTTCGGTGTTTAACTACCGGTTAGTATGCGGGTGTATAACTTTTTTGTGTAAACTCCGAACTCCAGATTAGACATAGAATTTCACCCAAGAATTCCTAACAGACCCCTTTATTCTGTTAACTCGAAACGCATAAGCTGAGATTATGACTCACTTCCTTCTAAAGATTTTTGTTTACAGTATTCTCGAATTGCACGTATCCTAAATCCCACTATCATTTGAATAACGAATATAACCCCGTAAAAGGCGAGCATACTACGAGGAGAAAAAATATCTAGAAGAACTCCACCCAAAAAGAGGGATAATGGAGCAGAGATCGTCTGTGTTGCAGAAATCACACTCGTAACTCTACCCATTTTTCCCTGTTCAATTGTCTCTTGAAGATAGGTTTGCACACTTGCTTTGCTTATCGAAGTTACAAGACCAAATAGAAACATCATTACCATTAAACTATAAATGTTAAAGAAGATAGTGGTAGTTAGAAAGATCAAACCTATTATAAATTTAGCTCCCAGATTAATTTGAACATTATTAAATTTCCGCAGGAACTTCTTTAAGAGTGTATTTGCTGCAATACCTCCTATAATCATTCCAACTGCCATAATTGATTGAGTAATTCCATAAGTAAAAGCATCTCCATTCCATTTCCTTATCGCCACCGGTATCCAAAGGAAAAAAGGAATTAAAAAATCACCAATTGTACTCAGAAGCGTAACGGCAAAAAAAGCTCTATTCTTCCTAAACTCAGCAAATCCTTCTTTTAGCATGCTGAGATATGATTTGAAATTCTCTTTATCTTTTTCGTAATGCTTCTTGGTATCGCTTCTACCCTTTACAACAATCATGGCTCCACAGATCGCCGCGAAAATCGATGTCATTGAATCTATAAAGAAACAGGTGCTATAACCAAACATCTTGATAAATAAACCAGCAACCCCTGATCCTATAAAGGCTATGGAAGTAAAGAAAGATGTCTTAAAAGCGTTGAATGAAAATAAATGCTCTTTCGGGACAATCTCTGGAATAAAAGCAATGCTTGCAAGGAAGAAAAGCTGAAGTAAAAAGGGATAGAAAAAGGCTATCAAGTAGATATTTAATGTGCCAATCCTGCCCAAGTAGGCAGGAATAAAGAGTAAGAAGAAGACGACCAGTCCCTGGATCAAATCGCTGACAACTATTATTCTTTTCCTTGAGAATTTATCTACTATTATTCCTGCTACAAGACCAAAAATTCCTAAAGAAAATTCCTGAATCCCCATCACACTTCCCAACCCGGAAGCTTTCCCAGTCAGTTCCAACATTAACCATGCCAGGGCGATCTTGTGAAGCTCATCCCCAAAAGTAGAAACCCCTCTTCCTGTGAAGTAAAGAATGATATTTCTCTTGAGATTATTCTTCATTTTTTATCACCATTGTAGGATCCCCACCATGCTAAATTTTGGCTTAATTGAGCTCTTTTCTCTTCGACAAGATTCCAGAATACATCTTTATCTACCTTGAGCCAGGGGTTGTAATACTCTTCAACGATTTTGGAAACGAGAAAATCTAAATCCTCCCTCAACTGTTCGGGAGTAAAAAGCTTTTCGGCTATTGTGAAAGTGGAAATGAGTAAAAGGATTCCTATGAGTATATAGCGAGTTTTATTCACCACTATCTCCCTGGATTCCTGATACGTTATCCTTTTCCAGTTTCCAGTACAGCAAGTGCCTTATTTCATCGCTAAAACTTGCGTTTTTCATTGGAAGAGTTTTCATAAGAGAATTCTCATCATTTTTTCCTTATTTATTTTTCCCATAAGAATATACAGCAAAAATGCAAGGGCTATTCCAGATAAGGTGAAAATGATTATGGTACTTGTAGAAATGTTTGCTGGATTATTCATCATGCTTATAACTATTCCTATAGTCACAAACATTTCGAGGTACTGGAGAAGCAAGGGGTTTTTTACTATAACGAAAGCTATGCAAAATAGCTCTATAAGCACAAATCCAGATATTGGGGTTACGATAAAAAGCATCAACAAGAATTTTATGAGGTCACCTCTTAATAGAATCATAGTTGGAATTCCCATAAGTAACGATATAGGATAAGAAAACAAAAAGATCGCAAAACACTTTCCGAGAAGAATATCTTTAACAGATAACGGTGCTGCTAACAAACTCCCAAGAGTTCGGCTGTATCTTTCTGTATTGAAACTTATTGGAGAAAATAAGCATGCGCACAAAAGCATTGGCACCAAAGGAGATATTACTGAGTACGTTCCATTTCTACCTGGCAGAAATGGGTTTACGAAGGTAATAAATGCCGAAGTTAGGATTATGACTATCAATTTTACCTTTTCGCGAGAAAAGCATCGTATTTCTTTCCACATAATTGCTCTCATCATTCTTCATCCTCTTTTACAATTTTTATATAGATATCTTCCAGAGTTACCTTCTCAGTTTCCACTCGTTCGACACCGACATTATTTTCTACAAGGAACTTGACTAATTCTTTTGTATCGAAATGATCTCCTGGGACAAGGATCTCTTTGTCCCTTATTTTTTCAACGGGGTAATTTTTAGATAGTTTCTTTTTAAGAATGTCGCTTACATTCGTAGATACAATTATTTTCACACATTCCCTAACCCCTAATTGTTTTTTTAATTCTTCCATGGAACCGTCGGCTATGATTTTCCCTTTTCTGATCATTAATATCCTTGTGCATACTCTTTCGATGTCATATAGGTCATGTGAAGTGATGATAATGGTTTTATCGGTTCCTGCGAATCCTTTTAATAGGTCTACCACCTGTCTCCTTACAACGGGGTCAAGGTTCGATGTGGGTTCATCCATTACGATGAAAAGCGGATCATGAATAGCTACCTTCGCTATGGCCAATTTTTGCTTTAGCCCACTGGAAAGCTCTTTTACAAGATCCTTTCGTTTGTTCCACAAATCCCATCTTTCCAATATTTCTTTTACCTTTCGTGTATCCACAGAGTATACCTTCGCCCAGAATATCATGTTTTCTTCTACTGTCATATTCTCATATAGCCCTCTATCATCGAGGAGAAAACCGATCTTCTTTTTAAATTCCAAAGGCAAAGAATAGCTATCGTGGCCCCATAATTTAACACTTCCAGATGAGAGCTTTAGCAGGCCAAGGAGCGATTTCACGGCGGTTGTTTTTCCTGCACCATTAGGTCCTATTAATCCAACGATCTCTCCTCTTCCTATTTTGAAATTTATGTTTTTGAGAGCCTCCGTACCGTTTGGATAGATCTTGCAAGCGTTTTGAAATTCAACAACATGCGAATTCACAGAATATCGCCTCTTTTTCATAATTGCCCGGCTTTGGTCAATATTATTAAAATGAACCCTATAACTCCCAAAATTCCCACAATAGTTAAAGCTATTCTTTGCAAAGTCTTTCGGCGCTTTTCTGGTAACGATTTTGCTTTGTATATCATAACAATTGCGCCCAAAAGTATCACGTTACCTATTATCCCGAATAACTGCAATTTACTCATTCAAATCACCTCCCATATTATGTGGACAAACAATGTTTTGCTTGTGTTCATTTAACGATCTTTGCTCAGCTGCATAACAAGCAGTAAATCTAAACTTAAAATAAGTAACGATGCTTTTCTCAAAACAAATACTTTCGATTTTCTCACCTCTGTTCAACTTCCCTGATTGGTTATTGCGACTTTGTTTATTCGTTTTATCGATAGCCATGTTAATAACGCAAGCCACATTGCTCCGTACATCAATGCCTTTTTAGGATCATCAAGCCAGAACATATCAACAAGAACTTTCAAAAATTTGCTGTCTTTAAAATTGAGCATCAAAAAGAATGTGAGTTTCATGGCTATGAATATAATCCCTGCTGA
>NZ_JGCK01000010.1:0-3736 GCF_001639905.1 Kosmotoga sp. DU53
GGGTATATTCCTCGAAAGGGGTAGAAAACCGATGCCTGTGTGGAAGAAGAAACCGATTCTGTTATATGCGACTTATTCTGAAGGCCATGCGGAGGTAGTATGATGGTACTTAACCACCGTCGGAGAATCCGATACTCAATCCATGAGCCGTGTACGTTGGCCCGTATGCACGGTTCTGTGAGAGGACGGGGGGGATTCCCCCCTCCTACTCGATCACAACTTCGTTGCGGATTGAGAAAACAAAGGAGCGGGTATAGGGTCTGGGGTTTAGGGTATAGAGAAAACATTAAAAGTCCGAGAACCGAGATCCGGTATTGTAGGGGCACAGCATGCTGTGCCTTTTATCTTGTTACCACCTACCACAGTCATTCTGGAGATGTCCTATCCAGAATCTTAACCACCACTATCATTCTGGAGATGTCCTATCCAGAATCTTCCCACCTCACCGTCATTCGGGAATCTCTAATCCAGAATCTGCACTTTACGCGTTTTTCGAAAATGGGGACACAGTACTGTCCCCATTTTCTCAACTTCGTGAGTGTCAGCCATTCCCAGCACCTTTCTCATTTGCGTACTACATTCCTGCTGCATAGCAGCCCTTCGGTTCTTGTTTACTTACATCTATATTTTCCCGTTATGATGGTATAATATAACTACATTAATACCATAACGGGGTGATAAGATGGAATTGTTTGATATCCTGTTATCGATGAATCCCTGGTGGCGGGGTAGTAAGATAGAAGTTCCTGAAATAAAAAGAGATGCTTACGATGAAGTTCAAAAGCTTTATAACACTTCTAAAACCATGATTTGCATTCAGGGACTGAGAAGGGTTGGAAAATCTACGTTGATCTTTCAATTCATAAATGAACTCCTTGAAAAAGGGAAGGATCCGGAGGATATTTTATACATCTCCTTAGACGATCCAAGACTTATCAGTTTTGATTTTCCGATAATCGAAGCATATGAACTATGGTTAAAAAGGTTCGGTAGAAGAAAGGCGTACCTTTTCGTGGATGAAGCTCATTTTTCCAGAAACTTCGATCTTCAGTTAAAAAGAATCTACGACAATTATGGTCCGAAGATCATATTCACAGGTTCCGCATCCCTTTTCTTAAAGAAAGGGATATCCGAAAGCCTTGCAGGTCGGGTTATCTCGGTTCCAATGAATCCATTGTCATTCAGAGAATTTCTGAGGTTTAAGAACCTGAAAGTAGAAAGTTTCGCTTCCATTGAAGAAGCTATTGATAATGCTTATAAGCTGCCTCTGGAGATATACAGCCTATTCCACGAATACCTGCTCATCGGAGGATTCCCTGAAACGCTAACCTTAAAACCCGAAATGGCGAAAAGGTATTTACGCGAAACATACGTTGAAAGGGTTCTCCTGAAGGACATTCCAACAATCTTTGGAAACGTGGATACCTTAAAGCTCCTATCCACTTTCGCAATACTTGCTGAAAGCACGGGAAACAAAATAAATTTCACTGAAGTCTCCAGTTCTCTCCGCCTGAAGATCGATACCGTAATAAAATACTCGGATTATATAAAGGCCTCCGGGCTTGTGCACTTTGTCCATCGTATTAGCAAATCGGTAAGAGCACGTCGAAACATAATGCCAAAGGTGTATCTGGCACATCCGTCAATAGCAGGAGCCTTCAGCGAAATCAGGCTGAATGAAGGAGTCTTAGTAGAAAATGCAGTCGAAAATCACTTAATAGCGGATAAATATTACTGGGAAGGCAAACGGGAAGTGGACTTTGTCGTAAACGGAATACCCGTTGAAGTAAAATTTTCAAACAAACCAGAAACCGCTCTTAAAAATCTGCAGGAGCTCTCCAGATACTTAGATTTCAAAAGAGCTATTGTTGTCACCAGGGACATCTTAAAAAAAGAAAATTCGAATGATAAAGAGATCTTCTTCATACCAGCAGCGGTATTTCTCCTTAGTGAGGTTCGGTAAGCACGCTAGCGGGTGGGTAAGCCCAGCTGCGCTGCGAAGTGCTGGACTACGTCCAGGAGGCTTGCAACGCTGTCAGCTGGTAGAGCGACGCTTGCGAGGCTGAGGCTTGCGGACGCTGTCAAATAAAGCGACACGAACCGCAAGCGGTTGTCGCGAACTCCTGCGGAGTTGTTCCGAACCACTTCGTGGTTGTCTCGAACCGCTTCGCGGCTGAAAAAACTGTCATTCTGGAGATGTCCTATCCAGAATCTGCTCTATGTACCCTTTCGTCAACGGCGTAGCCGCTCCAAGCATCAATCAGCGGAGCTGATTCCAGCATCAATCGCCAAAAGTGATTCCAAGCGTCATTGCCAGGGGCAATCCAAGCATCTGCGTACGCTTTCTGCACTTCAGACGAGATCCTGAATTAAGTTCAGCATGACGGGTTATGGATGTTTATATTGAACAGTAAAGTAGGGGCACAGCATGCTGTGCCCTTTAATAGGATTTACAAAGGGCAGAACATGTTCTGCCCCTACGATAAAGAACAGCTATTCATTACAGCCTAACAATTATGGCTTGCCATCTGAGAAAATGGGGATAGTCCGCTACGATACTACCCCATTTTTTAGATTTGTTAATCTTAAAAACGCATATCGCTTTTTATTGATTCTATTTGCTTTCTTAATTCTGGAAGATCATTTTTTATAATAGCCCACACAATATCAAAGTTAACTCCGAAATAATCATGGATTAGCTTGTCTCGGGTACCTGCTATTTCTTTCCATGGAATCCGCGAATATTTTTGCCGAATATGAAGTGGAATCATTTTTGCCGCTTCCCCGATAATTTCTATATTTCTAACAACAGCATCCTGCGTTTTAAGATCATCTAGAAATTCGTTGTACGTCAGATTGTCTATGTAGATCATTATTCTGTTTATTGCTTCGATAATATCTTCAATCAGTTCTGAAGGAGTTCTTTCAGACATAGGTAAGCGTCCTTTCTATATCTTCTTTTATCTTACGGCTTCTTATCGTTTTTAGACCGATCGGGGTAATTAGATCTACTTTTTTACCAAGGGCGTTTTCCAGAAATTCCGCTAATTCCATAAACCTCAAACCAGGGACTTTATAAAATTCAACATAAATATCTATGTCGCTGTCTTTCGTCTGAGATCCTTTTGAGAAAGAGCCAAACACGGCTATTTTGCTCACGCCAAATCTATCTCTAAGCTCCGGCAGTAACTCTTTTAATATCTTAATGATTACCTCAAGATCTTTCATAATATCACCTCTAAATGATTATATCACTACACTCAAATTATGTACGAATGATACTGACGGAACTTCGTTCTGGACGCTTGCAAAGGCTGTCAGCCGGCGGAGCGACGCTTGCGAGGCTGAGGCTTGCGGACGCTGTGCGCTGCAAAGCAGCGACTATGCTGAGCTAAAGCTCAGGCTATGCGTGACTCCGTCACGGCTATGCACAACTTCGTTGCGGATTGAGAAAACAAAGGAGCGGGTTTAGGGTCTGGGGTCTAGGGTATAGAAAGAGCTGCGAGAGCCGAGAATCGAGAGGCCGAGAGTCCGAGAACCGATGTAGGAGTAAAATAAAGGAGGCAGTCAGGAGGAAGAGAGGAACAGAGAACCGATCCGCCATAAGAGCGACTGCTTCTCACACTCCCTCTTCCATCCTGGGAGTACTAGAGGATCAATAGTAGGATATCCGGGGAAACCCAGGAACGCTACATCGATTAACCTGTACTCATTGACTGCACAATGTTTTTTGGAG
>NZ_JGCK01000079.1:0-2870 GCF_001639905.1 Kosmotoga sp. DU53
CGAAGCGGTTCGCACCCCCAGCGCAGCTGGGCTTACCCTTGGCGCAGCCAAGCTTACCCACGCCTAGCGTGCTCACCAGCCGCACAGCGGCCCTCTCGGACCCCGATTCTCGGTTCTCGAAGCTCTTTCTATACCCTAAACCCCAGACCCTATACCCGCTCTTGTTTTTTTCCACCAAAGGCACATGTCAACTGCGAAGCAGTTCGAGTCAACCACGAAGTGGTTCGAAACAACTCCCAAGGAGTTCGCGACAACTCTGCAAGAGTTCGCAACAACCGCTTGCGGTTCGCATCGTTCATAAAAACAACAATGTTATACTAATCTCAAAACCCAAAAAATGAGTGAAAACTTGGACGTCGTAAAACTTAAAGTCTAGCAACATTCAATGGACCTGGCAGCCAAAGTATACGAAATAACAGACAAATTCCCGAAGCACGAAATGTACAGTCTCGCCGATCAGATGAGAAGAGCTGCAGTCTCCATCCCCTCAAACATCGCAGAAGGCAAAGGAAGAAGGACAACAAAAGACTTCATAAGATTCCTCAACATAGCCAAGATAGCCAAGGGCTCATTATATGAACTCCAAACCCAATGCATCCTATCAAACAAAATCGGTTATCTCAGTCAAGAAGACTTTCGTTTGATAATCAAAATGTGTGAGACTCTAGAACACAGATTATCAGCTCTCATAAAGTATTTAAAGCACGCGAATTAATTAACTTCTTCTCTTTTTTAAAAAATGCATCATCGACGAAGTCGATCGGGACAACTGCGCAGCAGTTCTAGTCAACTCAGAATGAGTTCGAGACAACCACGAAGTGGTTCGCACCGTTTTATCAGTCACGCATAGCCTGAGCGAAGCTCAGCATAGCCGCTGCAAAGCAGCTTCGACGAAGCAACGCATAGCCTCAGCATATTCAAATTTGGTTCTTTTTAACTACCAGTGTATAATAATGGTAGTAATATAGATCCAAGGTGGTGGGTTATGAGTAAAATTCTCGATTTCTTCAAAAATCACTATGGCTACGCAAGAATGAAAGACCTAAAAGCAAATGGTATACACACAAGAGAGATAAGAAAACTCCTTGAAGAAGGAACAATAGAAAAAGTGAAACCTGGGCTTTATCGTCTATCTACTCTCTCCGGCAACAAAATAGTCTCTCTTGTCGACGTATGTCATGCAATCCCTAAGGGAGTAATTTGCCTACTATCCGCTCTTGATTACTATGATCTTACAACCTTCTCTCCCTGGGAAGTCCATGTTGCAATTCCGCATGATCATAAAAAAAACACAATAGAATACCCGCCCGTGAGATTCTTTCACTTTAGAGAAAACACATACTCCCTCGGTATTGAAGCAATCAACACCGAATTTGGACCAATAAGAATCTATAACCGAGAAAAGACTGTTTGTGACATATTCAGGTTCAGGAATAAGTTAGGAGAAGACCTGGCAATCGAAGCGCTGAAAAATTATCTTATCTGGAGTAATGGAAATACCGCAAGACTCAGAAAATACATGAAAGCCACAAGAATGGAAAAAATCATGTCACCGTTTATAAAGGGTATGGTGCACACATGAACAAAGAAATAAGAAATATGGCCGCGTCTGTAAAAGATCGGCTCTTAAGGATTGCCAAATTCAATAAAGTTGATTACACAAGAATATTGCAGCGATATGCCCAAGAAAGGTTTCTCTATCGCCTTTCGGTTTCTGATTTTCGGAGCAATCTTGTTCTTAAAGGTGCCATGATGTTTTTGGCTTATGGATTACCGGATCTCCGACCCACGAAAGACATTGATTTTCTTGGAACTGCTATTTCTAATGAGCCCGATAATATCGAGATGATAATCAAACAAATCTCCTCAATACCCTGCAACGATGGAATCATTTTTAATGGAGAAAATTTAAAGATTTCCATAATTAAAAAAATGCAGAGTACAATGGAGTGAGAGTCATCATCCCCTGGAATATCGAAAAAACGAAAGGCAATTTACAACTTGACATAGGTTTTGGAGATCGAATACACAACGGGCCCGTAGAAGTCAGATTTCCGATACTCATAGATCAGATTCAACCTCTAATAATGGTTTATTCAAAAGAAACCGCTTTAGCAGAAAAACTACAAATAATCGTAAGCCTGAATTATGAAACAAGCAGAATGAAAGACTTCTACGACATTTACTATCTTTGTTCTCACAGTTCGTTCCACTTGAGCAACCTTCGTAAAGCGATTCTCGAAACTTTTGAGAATAGAAACACCACATTCCAGGACATAGATATCGTTCTTTCAACAGAGTTCATAACCAATAAAGAAAAACAGACACAATGGGAAGCATTCCTGGTTAGAAGCGGATTGGATAACAAACTTAGCTTCTTGGAACTTATGAAAAAATTGAAAACCTTCTTTGTACCTTTACTCAAATCAAGTGAAGATCTTATCTGGAAACCTAAACAATGGTGTTGGGACAAGAACTAAAGAGTATATATAGTTGTTCTTATCAACAACATATTTACCCCTTATTTCGACAGTGAAGTGATTCCTAGCTTTAAAAACGAAGTCCAACACTTCAGTAGCGTAGCTGCTTTCCGCCGCAGGCGCACATCAACTGCGAAGCAGTTCTTTCGCCTTCTCGCCTTCTCGGACTCTCGGATTCTCGGATTCTCAGCTTTTCATCAGCGTCTGCAAGCCTCAGTCTTCGAGCGTCGCTCCATCAGCTGACAGCCTCGCGAGCGTCCTGTTTTTTCTCGGACTCTCGGATCTCAGCTTTTTATCAGCGTCTGCAAGCCTCAACCTCGTGAGCGTCGCTCCACCAGCTGACAGCCTCGCAAGCGTCTTGTTTTTTCTCGGACTCTCGGATCTCGATTC
>NZ_JGCK01000002.1:0-1847 GCF_001639905.1 Kosmotoga sp. DU53
CTCACGAATAGAACCATATTCCTGATAGAGCCGTTGAATCTCTTTGACCTCGTACACGTTTTTCACCCCTCCGTATACCTCCTTGAGCAGATTGTTTCTATTATCTCGCTCAAGAAGGTCTTTTTTTCCAGGGGGTAACGGGTCAATTTTCTATGGCCCTGGGGGGTCAATTTTATTTGACCACATACAGGGAAGATTTCTTTCTATTTCTTGATGAGGTACAAAACGTAAAGGACTGGCACAGGTGGGTAAGAACTTTTCTTGATACTCATCACAATAATACTGTTTTTATCTCCGGTTCTTCGTCGAAACTCCTGAGTTCTGAACTTGCTGGTTTGCTCACAGGCCGGCATGTTGTATTCGAAACCTTACCGTTTAGTTTCAGTGAGCTTGTCATAAATCAAGGGTATAGCACAGATAGCATATACATAAGAAAAAACAAGAATGCCATCAAAGGACTCCTTGCCGAATATATGAGGTTCGGTGGCTTCCCAGAAGTGGTACTCAGAAGACCTATAAACGAATCAAGAGCCAGGCGAATCCTCACTCAGTATGCAGAAGACATCCTGTTTAAGGATATTTCTACGCACTACAATGTGCTGAATATGAAGCTACTCAAGTTTGTTTCTTTATTTCTAGCTCAAAACAGTGGTTGTAAGCTATCAATTCGCGGGCTGCAAAAAGTTATAGAAGCTGAGTTTGGCGAGAAATCATCAACAACCACTATTGCCAATTATATTCAATATCTTGGAGAGGCTTATATGAGTTTTGAGGTACGTCATTTTGATTATTCTATAAAGAGAGCCATAAGAAGACCTTCTAAATATTACATGGTTGATACTGGCCTTCGTAACGCTATGTGTGGTTCGTTAACTCCGGATCGTGGAAAACTGCTTGAAAATGTTGTGTATCTCTACCTTAGGACAATATACGATGATGTTTTCTATTGGTCAGGTAAAAGAGAGATCGATTTTGTTTGCCGTGAGGGTAAAGAGATTGACCTGTATAATATCACATACGTATCTGATGTCAACGAAATATCTGTAAGGGAACTGGAAGGGTTCCTGGAGTTTCCTTCTGGCAAAGCAGTTCGAAAAAGATATTTGATTACATGGGACCTTCAAAGAACCATAACACACAAAAATATTACTATAGAAGCAATTCCTGCATATGTTTTACTTCTTCAAAAATCTGAGAATTGGTAAGCACACCGCGAGTGGGTATGACTGGCTATGCAAGTGATGAGAATTCCTTCGGAGTTGTTCCGAACCACGAGCGGTTGATTAGGAGAGATCCTCAATCAAGTTCAGGATGACAGGCTAGGGAACAAGTATCGGGTTAGCGAGGCGAGATGTCCCTCTTCGTCATTCTGGAGATGTTCTATCCAGAATCTTCTCCCATTATCGTCATTCCGGGAATCTTTAATCCAGAATCTGGGTTTGTTCTAAGCTTCAAACATCAAACATCAAACATAGGGAGAGACACTTTTTTTCGGTGTCTGTCCCGTGTATCTTTTTCTTTTTCGAGTAGATTTATTTTTGACGCAACGTTCCCTTTTCGAGTAGATTTTTTATGAGGCAACTCGCGAGCTTGACTTAAAATGTGAATTTTGGTATGATATGTGAAAAGTATTTATGGATGTATAAAGTCAATAGGTTTTTGACCCGGGAGGGCCATAAGGAAATGACCCGCTACCCACCTCAGGTATCTTCTAAAATATCCCTTCTTCTGTAACTTCTTCCAGACATATTGAGGATCAAAGCGTTGTGTGTAATTCTGTCTAACAATGCCATGGTTAGGGCTTTATCATGGAAAATCTTTATCCATTCTGAGAACACGAGATTCGT
>NZ_JGCK01000056.1:0-2186 GCF_001639905.1 Kosmotoga sp. DU53
GCTGAATAAAGCCGAGAATCCGAGAATCCGAGAGTCCGAGAAAAAACAAGACGCTCGCGAGGCTGTCAGCTGGTGGAGCGACGCTCGAAGACTGAGGCTTGCAGACGCTGAATAAAAGCCGAGAATCCGAGAATCCGAGATCCGGTAAGCACGCTAGCGCGTGGGTAAGCTTGGCTGCGCCGGGGGTGAGCCTAGCTTCGCTAGGGGTAAGCCTGACGAAGTCAGGGGGGGACACATTTTCGTTGTCGGTCGTACGCGAGATTGGAAAAATTGAGATTCGGAGACTGAGACAGGGATAAGAGGATTAATACGTTAAAGGAAAACTCTGATGAGTTATGGTGGCGGTGGGCAGGATCAAGCTGTCGACTTTGCGGGTATGATTAGATGTTTTAGGAATATGGCATCGCCACTGCGAATCGAACCCTGACCTTTGGACTGAGAATCCGATTGGGTATAGGACAGATTCTCCTTTTTATGATACGGGTAAGTTTTTTAGTGTCTGCATAGATGACTGAGAACCGAGAATTCGAGAGGACGAGAGGGAAGCCGGTACGCTGATTGAAATGTATGTTATAATGTATGTGAATATGTATGTTGTTATGTAGTAAAAGGTCTCGAGAATGGAGGTGAGTAACGTGAAATTTATTCCCTCGAGGGATTTGAGGAATAATCCTTCAAGGTTATGGAAGATTCTTGAGGATGATGAAATTGTAATAACTTCAAAGGGAAAGCCAAAGGCGATAATGATAAAGGCTGGTGATGATGTAGAAGAGTTGTTGAAATTAATAGACCAGGCTTTGGCTCAATTTGCTGTGGAGAAAATGAGACTCGGTTCCCTGGCATCGGGAAGGTCAAAGTTGAGCGATAAAGAGATTGAAGAAGAAATAAGAAAGGCAAGGCGAGAGCTTTGAAGGTCGTTATTGACACAAATGTACTCGTTTCTGCCTTACTTAAGCCTTACAGTAAGCCTGCCACGATCTTGAATATGATAATTGCCGGTCAAATTGTTCCTTGCTTTGATGCCAGGATATTTAACGAATATGAACATGTGCTTTTGAGAAAAAAGTTTGGTTTTGATCCATCGCTCGTAGAAATATTTCTTCGATATTTGAAACGGCATGGAATTTTCGTTACACCTAAACCCCTAGATCCAGTGCTTCCTGATCCTTACGATCTTCCTTTCTATGAAGTTGCGGCCTCCGCTGGTGCCGTAATCATTACCGGAAATAAAAAACATTTTCCTGTTGATGATGTTGAAGTTTTTTCGCCTGACGAATTTTTGCATCGGGAGTAAGCACTCCTTCGGAGTGGGGAAAATAATAGATGCTTGCGACAAAAAAACACGAGAATCCGAGAGTCCGAGAAAAAACAAGACGCTCGCGAGGCTGTCAGCTGATGGAGCGACGCTCGAAGACTGAGGCTTGCGGACGCTGATGAAAAGCTGAGATCCGAGATCCGAGAACCGAGAGGGCCGCTGTGCGGCAGATACGAATCCCTTCGGGATTGATCCGAACTCTTTCAGAGTTGTCACGGTGTGCCCGGCATGACATACAACTATAGGGTGAAAGTCCCGAATGCGGGGAGCGGAATAAGCATTAGCTGAGGGCAAGGGTGTCACTGGTAACGGTGAATCTGAAGGAAGCCTAAGGCAAAATCCGGAACTGAACGAAAGTGAACCAGTGTTGGCCGGTAGAGTGGGTAACCTTGCCGTGAATGGGTAAGCCCGAGCTCCAACTCTACAGGTTTGGATGGCAGGATTCGGATGAAAGCTGTATGTCTTACCCGGGGAAGTCCTCACTCGTCCCAAAATGGGTAAGCCGGAACAAGGGGAGACCCAAGGACCGGTAAAGCGGAGGAGGATGGCAGATGAACCCGTAGTAGTGTTGAACCTCTCTGAAAGGAGAAGGGACTATCGCCTTGAGCGATGGGGGTAACAGGAACCGAAAGGGTCTGTTACTTGCGAAGGGGGGAAGGGTTGAGGAAATGGCACAAAGGGAAGCGAATATAACAGGAGCCCGTAACGGAGGCTGAAATGCCGACGGTGGTCTGAAATGGCTGGGGCAGGCAAGTAATCCATTATAGGGTTGGGCATATTCCTCGAAAGGGGTAGAAAACCGATGCCTGTGTGGAAGAAGAAACCGATTCTGTTATATGCGACTTATTCTGAAGGCCATGCGGAGGTAGTA
>NZ_JGCK01000075.1:0-2779 GCF_001639905.1 Kosmotoga sp. DU53
GCCATTTGTAATACTGAGCTTGTGAAATTCCATGTTCTCTGCAGATTTGAGAAACGCTCTTTTCTCGACGAAGCCCTTCCAGAATTATTGCCATCTTTTCTTCTGCCGAGAGTTTCTTTGCCATTAACTGCACCCCCTTGCCTTTATTTTATCTCTCTACTTTTTACCTGTCCAATTCTTCAGGGGTGCAGTATAATCCTCTTTTCAAGCCTCTTCTGGAATTTTGCAGGCAGCTCTTCATTGAGTTTTATATAGCAGTAAACTTTGTTTTCGGAATTGAATTCTTTCTTTTCTTCTATATGGTTTATAGCATATTCTACAAGACTATCAACATCTAGTTCCTTTGTATACTCTCTATACCTATATAAATACGCTGTTATTTCAGCAGAAGGATTTCCCCAGTTTTTGTCAATTATCGTCATCCCGTCTTTCTCGTTGAAGTGCCACCAAGGTGCGTGTGGGAAAAGATTTACTTCTCTTGGAACTGCAAACCAGCCATTTCTTTCCGCATTGAATGACGACTCGAAATATTCTATTGCAGCTTTAATATGTTTCCTTGCTTCTTTGAGATTATCGATGGTTTTTAAGTGCCTGACACCAACGGAAGTGGCCATCGGCGAAGAATAAGGAAGCCTAAAATCGGATTCAATTCCTTTTCCGAATCCCCCGTCATAATTTTGATACACCGTCAGCTCATCTAAAATCCTCTGATCATTTCCCTCTTCAAAGTGTTTTTCAAAAATAGCTTTTTCAAGAACCCTGCTGAATTTCTTTATATTTTCTTTGACCCTGCAAAACAAATCTTCCCTCAGCTTGCGCATTAAAATTACTCCTTCCTGTATAACCCTATAATTCTCCCTTAGTTAAGACGGAGAGCATAGCAGTTACGAAGCAGCTCTTACCTAAACCAAAGGCGCCACCTCTTGACCCTACCATTTTCTTAATCATTCTCAGGCTCATGATAACAGCTAGAGCTATCTATCATTGGTAATACTATAGGGGGAATAAGACCGGATTGCGATGAAAGTGACATTAAGAAGCTTCTTACGATTTGAATCAACATAGGTGTACCTGAATATTTCAAGAATTTAATGAACTTGTCTTTACCGATCTTTTTTGGAGAGACAAAAGTTCCGATAATCTTTGCTTTAAATCCGATAAAAATGGTTCTTCCGGATTTCAAGTTGAATTTAATTTCCAATTCCAATTTTCCGGTGAGATGATTTTCATCTTCGTAGACTTCAAAGGTTGGAGAGATATCTAAATCCGGTTTGAGCTTTTTGTTTGAAAATCCGTCTTTAACTTTGAACTCTGAATCAGTGATTATATGAGAGGTCATTTGAAATGGAGCTATTTTAGGTTTCATAAACTCACTCCCAATTCAAAAGAATAATTTTTGAAATACCCTGGTTGGATTTCATACTCACTTTCTTGTTGAATGCTATATACATCATCTTCAAATCTTCCAGACGATATTTTCTTCGCACCAATAAGACTCCTGTACTTATCAAAAAACGGGGATGTGAATTCTGGAATAGTGTAATCTAACGAAGCCCTTTTATCTTCAGTATAATTAGCAAAGAGCTTCTTGAGATCAGTAAAGGCAAACTTTAAAGGTTTTCTCCCAGGATTAACGGGGGAAAGCAAACCGCGGGATACCATCCTTTGAATTGTCCTTTCGCTGATACCAAAAATCTTTGCTGCTTCTTTTTTCGTATAAGTATCTGCCATAATTTCTTCCAGGGGGTCAGGGGTTTCATCAAAGATTTCGTCTTTGAATAAAAGCAAGTCATCAAGAAGTTCTTTAGCTTTAGGATCATTCGAGGCAGAAAGCAGCTCGACTATTAAGTCAAAGACCTTCTTTTTTTCTGCTCCCTTAAAATTATCTAGCTTTTCCCAAATTTGCTCTAGTGAAAACATAATATCACCTCATGACCCCTTTTTGTTGTAATAACGCAATTTTTTACCAAGCTGCTTTTTTATAACCTCGTATTCTGAACCGATATCGGCATGTGAACCTACAGCAATAAGATGAATCGTATTTGATTCTTTAATGTATGAATAAACCAGCCTTCCTCCACTAATTGATTTCAATATAATTGCTCTTATCCCTTTTAATGAACCTTTTTTTCTTTCTCCGATATATGGATCCTTCATAAGTTTCATAATGTACTCAAGGACCTCAACCTTAAGATCTCTGTTGGTTTTAAGCTTAGTAAGCTTTCCTTTGAACAAAGAAAGAGACCGAAGTTTTGGTTCAGTATATTCAGTACCTTTTTTGATAATAGCCAGGATATCATCTTCATTCTTTACTTCCAGGCCGACGCTATAAAAAAATTCGATTATTTCTTCTCTCTCTTTTTCTAAGCTCATAGTATTATACTCCTAAATACCTTATTAGTCAAATTATGTGTCTATATTTGTCCATATTTATCTCGCTGCCATTCTTTATTTGTACACAAACACTTACTAAAAAACGATTAACATCGTTTATAATTGTAACATGTTGCGAATATATGTACCAAATTTTGTTTATAAAAAGTAAAAAAGGTAAAATGTAATAGACATAGAGTGTATAAAGTCAATAGGTTTTTGACCCGGGAGGGCCATAAGGAAATGACCCGCTACCCACCTCAGGTATCTTCTAAAATATCCCTTCTTCTGTAACTTCTTCCAGACATATTGAGGATCAAAGCGTTGTGTGTAATTCTGTCTAACAATGCCATGGTTAGGGCTTTATCATGGAAAATCTTTATCCATTCTGAGAACACGAGATTCG
>NZ_JGCK01000008.1:0-4801 GCF_001639905.1 Kosmotoga sp. DU53
GAATTTGGAATAGTAAGGAATCCGGATTCGCAAGCATTTATTGAATCGTCATTCTCTTCTTTGAAAAGGGAATTCGTAAGAAACAACGAATTCAAGAATCTTGAAGACTTGTGTGAAAAACTAAAGGTATATCTGTCTTTTTACAACAACCTGAGACCTCATGGGTCATTGAAATACCAAACACCAAGATACTATACTGAATTCTCCAGCAAAAACGAGCCTGTGTACGTAAATCCTTGATGTTGGTCTGTTTTTGTCCAATATTTGGGGGTCAAGCCGGTAAAAAACGAGAATCCGAGAACCGAGAGTCCGAGAACCGATAGCTGCTGCGCAGCCGAGGCTTGCAACGCTGTCAGCTGGTAGAGCGACGCTTGCGACGAAAAACACGAGAATCCGAGAGACGAGAACCGAGAGCTGCTTCGCAGCGGGTAAGCGCGCCTGCATTCGGTTGGTGGAGCGACGCTTGCGAGGCTGAGGCTTGGGGACGCTGATGAAAAGCCGAGAACCGAGAGGGCCGCTGCGCGGCGGAGGCGAATCCCTTCGGCATTGTTGCGAACCACTTCGTGGTTGGTTACGGACTGCTGCGCAATTGGCATTGCTTAAACTAAGGCTACAGACAAAGGATTGGCATTCCGGACGCAACCCGGAATCTGGGTTTCAAAATAACTTCTTTTGTGAAACAAAATTCACTTCTTTCAATAGAATCGAAAAACACCTCTCGAGCGATGAAAGAAGCGGAATCATTGACGCAGGTAATCCCAGCATCATTCGAATTTTGAGATAAGTTTTAACACCCAGAGTCTCAGAATTGGATCTATTATTTTATAAGAGCCGTTTTTTCTACAATATTCATAGTTTGCACGTTTCAAGAGCTCTTTTAACACTTCCGGCGCTTATTGGTAACTCGTAAGGTGAATTACCATGAGCAAGTTTCTTAAGAACCTGTCTCTGATTTGTGGTCAAATTGTCCCAGAGAGTGTGAAAAGCACCTGATTCGAGATTTATTACCTTTTCAATTGCACTGGCGATATGCTTGTCAGACAATTGGCCGGCTCTTTTAGCCGCATTCCACGTGTAAAATGCTACTGCCTGAATATAACATGGATGTCCTTCAACCTTAGTAGCGACTTTTCTTTCTCAAATACAAACGGATTCATAACTCAGCCACCTTACTTCGCCTTATGCGAACTCGCAGATTGCGAAATATTTGTATCACAGTGGGTGGTTTTGGCGTTTAGAGTGCCTTCGGCAATGTCACCGGGAAGCGATTACACCGCTTAAAAACCAGGGTACAGCATGCTGTATAAAACCCGAGAGTCGAGAATCGAGAATCCGACGTGGTAAAACGACAAATGGCAAATCGATGAGCATGCTAACGCACGGGCATGTTTCGAAAACAGGGAACTGTACCTGTTTTTCGAAATATATGTTTTTATATCCACAGAGGGCAGAACATGTTCTGCCCCTACGATAAAAAACAGCGATTTATTACCGCCCAGCGAGTTTGGCTTGTCATCCTAAACTTGATTCTCGATCCGTATTGTTTCCACACACTACATCAAAAAATGGGGACAGTCCACTACGGTACTGTCCCCATTTTCAAGATGACAAACATTCTCACTTTTTACAGTCTTCGAGCGTCGCTTCATCAGCTGACAGCGTCGCAAGCCTCCTGGACGTAGTCCATCACTTCCGCCGAAGGTGCATGTCAACTGCGAAGAAGTTTTCACCCACTCCGAAGGAGTGCTCACCCCTGACGAAGTCAGGCTTACCCACGCGCAGCGTGCTCACCAGCCGCATAGCGGCCCTCTCGGTTCTCGGATCTCGATTCTTGGCTTTTAATCAGCGTCCGCAAGCCTCAGCCTCGCAAGCGTCGCTCCATCAGCTGACAGCCTCTGCAAGCGTCCTATTTTTTCTCGGACTCTCGGTCTCTCGATTCTTACCAGGAGTTCGTAACAACCGCTTGCGGTTCGTGTCGTTTTATTTGACAGCCTCGCAAGCGTCTAATGTTTTCTATCTGCGAAGCAGCCTTCTCCAATCTCGCTCTATTGCCTCATGATTTAATTACCACATATTCCGTAAAGCGTGATCCAAGGCATATCATTTACTAATTTGGGATTTGATGGGTCGGATATATCTAAGATAACCAGACCGTTATCCCAGTTAGCCACGTACGCGTAGTCTTCCGCTACCGTTACCCTATATACAAAACCATTCAAATCAAAACTACCTATCTCCACAGGATTTGACTGATCAGATATGTCTATCATCACAAGACCGTTGTCTCCGTCTGCTATATATGCATAGTCTCCTGATACCTCTACTCCACATGCCCAACCATTCGTGTCATAATGACCAACCAGTATGGGATTTGATGGATCGGATATATCCATCACAACCAGGCCATTTCCCCAATCGGCCACGTATGCGAAATCTCCTTCCACCGTTACTCCACATGCATAACCATCTGTATCATAATGACAAACCGGTATCGGATTTGACGGATCAGATACATCCATCACCACCAGACTGCTCATATCCGCTACATACGCGTAGTCTCCCGCTACTGTTACTCCATTTGCCCAACCATCCGTGTCATAATGACCAATTTGGACAGGATTTGTCGGTTCGGATATGCCTATCACTACAAGCCCGTTATAATCGTCCGCCACGTATGCGTAATCTCCTACCACCGTTACTCCGCATGCATAACCAGCAGTGTCATAACGACCAACCAGTATGGGATTTGATGGATCGGATATATCTATCACCACCAGACCGTTCTCCCAGTCCGCCACGTATGCGTAATCTCCTTCCACCGTTACTCCACATGCGTCACCAGCAGTGTCATAGTGACCTACCTTAACAGAATCAGATACGTCGATTACCACAAGACCGTTATCCCCGTCTGCCACATACGCATAGTTTCCTGATACCACTACTTCACTTGCCCACCTACCTGTGTCATAATGACCAATTTGCACTGGATTTGTCGGATCGGATATATCTATCACCACAAGGCCGTTACCACCGTCTGCCACGTATGCGTAGTTCCCGACTACGGTTACTCCATATGCTTCATCAGCTGTGTCATAGCAGCCTACCTCTACAGGACTTGACGATTCAGATATATCGATTACCACAAGACCGTTATCATCGTCCGCCACGTACGCATAGTCTCCTGATACCGTTACTCCATATGCACTACCATCCGTGTCATAACGACCAACCAGTATGGGACTTGATGGATCGGATATATCTATCACCACCAGACCGTTCTCCCAGTCCGCCACGTATGCGTAATCTCCTACCACCGTTACTCCGCATGCATAACCAACTGTGTCATAATGACCAATCTGTAAGAGATTTGTCGGATCGGATATATCTATGATAACCAGACCATTATCATTATCCGCCACATATGCGTAGTTCCCGACTACGGTTACTCCATACGCAGCACCAGCCGTGTCATAGTGGCCTACCTCCGCAGGATTTGACGGTTCAGATATATCGATTACCACAAGACCGTTATCATTGTCCGCCACATATGCGTAGTTCCCGACTACGGTTACTCCATATGCAGCATCAGCCGTGTCATAGTGGCCTACCTCCGCAGGATTTGACGGTTCAGATATATCGATTACCACAAGACCATTATAATCGTCCGCCACGTACGCATAGCCTCCTGATACCGTTACCCCATATGCACAACCATCCGTGTCATAATAGCTAACCAGTATGGGATTTTCCCGGTCACCAACCTCAAATATTAACAACCCTTCAACTCCACCCGCGGCATATACGTACTGCTTTTCTGCTTCATCATTGCCATCGGGATTGTTAAAACCTGGACAAGCTGTTAACAGAAACAATACCAGGGTAACTACCATCACCAACTTCCAACTTTTGAACCCTTTTCTGACTACACAACTCATCGATACCCCATCCCCCTTCTTTGAAGTATAAAGTTTTATTATAACATCACAAACGTTATTTTCTGTTATTAATAACACACTTGCATTCAAGATTCGATTTGTGAGCTGTGCGCTGCTGCGCAGTTGATACGACCGGCTGAGCCGGTGTTACGAACTCCTGTGGAGTTGATACGACCGGCTTCGCCGGTGATTAGCGCCTTCGGCGGTTCAAACCCTCAGACTTGAAAGTCTGTTCTGTCAACCTGAACTTGATTCAGGATCTCGTACTGAAAACAAGATTCTGGATAAGACACTCCAGAATGACAGTTTTTTTCAACTGCGCAGCAGTTCGCACCCCTGACGTAGTCAGGCTTACCCACAGCGTAGCAGGGATCGAGTAGGAGGGGGGATCCCCCCCGTCCTCTCACAGAACCGTGCGTACGGGCCAACGTACACGGCTCCTGGATTGAGTATCGGATTCTCCGACGATGGTAGAATACCATCATACTACCTCCGCATGGCCTTCAGAATAAGTCGCATATAACAGAATCGGTTTCTTCTTCCACACAGGCATCGGTTTTCTACCCCTTTCGAGGAATATACCCAACCCTATAATGGATTACTTGCCTGCCCCAGCCATTTCAGACCACCGTCGGCATTTCAGCCTCCGTTACGGGCTCCTGTTATACTCGCTTTCCTTTGTGCCATTTCCTCAATCCTTCCCCCCTTCGCAAGTAACAGACCCTTTCGGTTCCTGTTACCCCCATCGCTCAAGGCGATAGTCCCTTCTCCTTTCAGAGAGGTTCAACACTACTACGGGTTCGTCTGCCATCCTCCTCCGCTTCACCAGTCCTTGGGTCTCCCCTTGTTCCGGCTTACCCATTTTG
>NZ_JGCK01000041.1:0-3701 GCF_001639905.1 Kosmotoga sp. DU53
CTCGGGTGAACTCTTCTAGAATTTCGGATTTTTCCTTTTTGCGAGCTTTCCTGTACCTTTTTGAATAATCTTCCACCACATTTTTCATATCTAACCTCTTCATCTTCTCGCCTACCTTCCCGGGTATTCGAGAAGATTATCCCTCTTTTTTGAGTAGATTTATTTTTGACGCAACGTTCCCTTTTCGAGTAGATTTTTTTTGAAGCAATTCGCTTTCTTGACATAGCCTTTTATTTCTGATATTATGTATGATGACATTGATTGGTGGTGAAGTGTTTTGGCAAGCTTTGTGTACGGTGTGATCATAGGATTTGTATTTGCGTTTATTGGGTACGTGAAAAATCACTTCACAAAGAAGCTTCTGGACGTTAATCATTCAGACGATGTTGATTACTCTGTTGTGGCTGTCATTGCCGCAAAGAATGAAGAAAGTGTTATAGAAAATACCGTTCGCAATTTGTTGACTAATTCCCCTCGGACTTTTAGGGTAATTGTTGTTGACGATAAATCCACGGATTCCACATATAAAATCCTGAGCGAGTTGTCAAGGGAATTTCCAAATTTGACCGTTGTTCGTAACACTGGTGCTCCAGGTAAATCTGAAGCTTTGAATGTTGCTCTTGATCTGGTCGAAGAGGATATTGTACTTTTCCTTGATGCTGACGCGCGTGTGGATTGGGATTTTATTAAGGAGTATTCCAAACTCTTCCGCTCCCCTGAAATTAATGTTGTATTCACAGACTTCGAATCATATAATCAATCACGTACCCTGGCAGTTATTCTCCAGGATCTTTATTTTTCCTTTATAAAAGCATTCGTATATTCTGGACTGTTTTCACCAACGATCTTCATGAACAGCGGCGTTTTCATCAGGAGAAAGGTTTTCGATATTGTTGGAAAGTTCGATCCACAAACTCTCGTGGATGATTTTGATTTAGCTCTTAGGCTCTGGAAGAGGAAACTCAAAGTGAAATTCGTCAGAGGCAAAAGGTGCAAGATACAGTATGCTTTCAGACTACAAGATTTATTCAAACAACACTGTCGCTGGTACATTGGGGGCATCAAAAAAATCTTTGAAACAGTTCTCTGAGGGTTACTATCTCGGTATTATAGCGATAGTAGCAATTGGAGCATTTGTGCTTTTTCCTATTTTGATGCTTGTATTAGCATACTTGCTAAAGGCTGATTATCTACTCAGCACAGTTATGCCGTTGTTCTGGGGCATTTTATACTCAAGTTCTTTGTTCAGCTATCTTTTCCACGATGGCCACAGGCCAAAAGAAATACTTATTAACACCATTATAGGTGTTCCTGTAATGTACGCTTTCTTCCAAATCGCTATTCTGGTTTCTTTTGTCAGGTCTTTTGAAAAGAAATCTACGTGGTATAAGGTCAAGCGAGAAAAGATATGAAGGCCATGGGTTTACTTAAGGGTGTGTGAAAAAATGGCTCCATTTATTACGATAATCGTACCGGTCTTCAACGAAGAATTCTTTTTGGAAGATACATTGAGATCAATTCGGGCACAAAGCTTCAAAAATTACGAGCTCATCGTTGTTGACAATGGCAGTACCGACAAAAGTCCTGAGATTGCGAAAAAGTACGCTGATAAGGTGGTATTTGAAGAGCGAAAAGGCTCTATCTATGCAATGCATAAGGGATTTGAAATGGCGGCTGGAGATATAATAACCAGCTGTGATGCTGATACGCTTTATCCAAATAATTGGTTGGCAAAAATGGTTCAAGCCTTTCAAAAAGACAAAGTTGTGGCAGTATACGGCCCCATGGCTTTTAGAGAGAATGGACCGGTTTTAAGAAGGCTTACTGTATTCAGTTACTGTTTGCTTAATGGGCTTTCAAATCTCGCAGGTGTAAGTTTGTCAGGTGCGGCAAATCTTGGGATTAGAAAAGATGCGTATTTTGCTGTTGGCGGTTACAAATTGAATAGCAAAGTCGCTTCCCAGGATTTTATTCTTGTAAAAAACCTCAAAAAAATAGGCAAAGTCAAATTTTGTCCTTCTATGATATGTTACACTTCGAATCGGCGCTATACAAAGGTAAACTTCATGCACGGGCTCAAAGAAGCCTTTAAGTTATGGCTTGATGTGGCTCTCAACAGAAACAAGATCACCTATGATAACTATTATGACGAAGATTACTACAAAAAAAAGGAAGAAACGATGAAAAAGAAGAACTCTTCCTTGCCCATTAGAGGAATGTTCGCTGGTATTGCTATAAGCATCATTATATTACTGGTTATACAAAAGATTTTTGGAGCCAAAATTGATTCTGGCTTACTAAAAAGTTCCTGGCCTATAGTTGTTGCTGCAATTTCTCTACTTTTCCTGAGTTTGGGCGTACCAGCTCTAAGATTGCTCCTTCTCCTGAAAAGTTTGAATGAGCGTTTGTCTTATTTTAGATCGTACAGGAGTACAATCTTAAGCTTGTTTTTTAGTGCTATTACCCCCTTCGCTGCAGGTGGGCAACCATTTCAAATTTATGATTTAACAAAGGCTGGAATCAATGTTTCGCATGCATTGGCTGCCGTAATCTCACAGTACCTGATATCAAATTTCTCCACAGCTTTCCTGGCTGTTCTTCTATTACCACGTTATCTCAGTTACTTTGCTAAGCTAGAAACCACTGGTACAATATTTGCTTTTGGCATTGCTATAACGATTACTGTTGGAATATTCTTTACCTTTCTAGCTCTTTCAAGAAGCCTGCTAATAAAATTTTTGAATTTTATTTCACATCGAAAGTTCTTACTCACTGTAATTGGAAAGTTGGCTAAAAAAGACAAAGAAACTATCGTGGGTGTTATCCGTGAGAAGTTTGAAAGATACAACGCTGGAATGCAAAGCATTTGGTCTAAGAAACCTTTAACGCTTGTAATTGACTTCTTCTTAGCCCTGGGTTATCTGTTGATAAATTACAGTATTTTTTATGTAATCGTGGTTGGTATTTTGATGAATAAAGGTCAAAACTTCAATTTCTCTCTAATTGATAGTATAGCCGTGCAAACGCTTTTGAGCTTTGTAGTTTACTATATTCCTACCCCGGGATCGAGCGGAGGTTTTGAATCCGGGATGTTTGTTATGCTAAAGGGTATGCTTCCAAACCAATCACTGATTATCGCTATTTCAATCTGGAGATTTGTTACCTATCACTTTCTGATTCTGGTTGGGCTTATAAACTTTTTGCTGAGCTTTGGCCAAAAAGGCCAGAAGGAGTTGAACTAAACATGATCAAAAAACTATTACTTTCTCCAGTATATGAAATTATCTGGTTGTTTTACTCTGGAATTATACTCTTCATTCTTCCTATGATCGCAAAGTCAAGATCTAAAGGAAAACTTCCAGAACCTCCCTTCATAATGTGCGTGACCCACGTTGGTAACTTTGACCCATTGTTTGTTGTACGAACATCAAAACGTTACAGAGCAAAGGCTTTGTATCAAGTAGATGGACCATACCCGTTAGTGAGATTCCTTTTGTATGTGGTCAAATAAAATTGACCCCCCAGGGCCATAGAAAATTGACCCGTTACCCCCTGGAAAAAAAGACCTTCTTGAGCGAGATAATAGAAACAATCTGCTCAAGGAGGTATACGGAGGGGTGAAAAACGTGTACGAGGTCAAAGAGATTCAACGGCTCTATCAGGAATATGGTTCTATTCGTGAGGTAACAAGACTCACCGGG
>NZ_JGCK01000080.1:0-1218 GCF_001639905.1 Kosmotoga sp. DU53
KTTTTTTCCCATCTCTGCGAAGATAGGTGATCTCGAATTCCTCGATTCCCCACCATTCTGGTAGTGCCTGGATGAAGTAATTAACCCGCCAGTTTAAGCTGCTTTCAAGAGTTTCAGAAGATCCATACACTTGCAGCTCTTCAATAATATTCTCAATTGGAATACCGTTGATCTTTGTCACAATGGCACCAACTGGCAGTTTACAGATTGAATTAACTACCACGGCATACCCGTTTACCCTGCGCAATCTGAAGGGGAAAACCTTGATCTCGGCATCCGTTGGAGGGCATAACATGGAATGTTGATCATGAAGAATGGCTACCAACGGAGCAGCTATCATGTAGAATTCCGACCAGGTCATATCGTGGTCTAATTGAGCCCTTTTCTCTGCCACAAGATTCCAGAATACATCTTCATCTACCTTGAGCCAGGGATTGTAAAACTCTTCAACGATTTTGGAGACGAGAAAATCTAAATCCTCTCTCAATTGCTCGGGAGTAAAAAGCTGTTCTGCTATTGTGAAAGTGGAAGCAATCAAAAGAATTCCTATGAGTATGCAAATTATTTTATTCACTTTTTAATTCCTCCTTTTTGTCATTGATGAAAATAGGAGGAGAGCTTATAAACTGAATTTTAGTTGTAAATAGTACTTAAAGTGCCCACTTGTAATCTAAATACATTTAGGGAGAAATATTCTTTTCACGGAAGCGGAAGCTCACAAAGAGGAGAATCCGCTTGTTCTATCATGCACTCAGGACATGGTGCATCCTTTTCAGGTCCACAATCGAACAGAGTCTCGGTAACGGGACAGCTAAGAGTTTTAGGCTTACCCGGTTCGTTCAGTGGAATAATTCTGTAATCCATATTCAGTCTCCCCCTTTTCTTTTTTTGCTCTCCTCCAAAACATTTGATTTAAGGGACTATATATTACACAAAAGTCTTACCTAAAAGTGATGTAGTATAGTATTCAATCTCACTGTTTATGTAATGATTCATATTTACTTCACCTCCATACTTCTTTGCTCTTCTGATACCCTTTCGACAATTCGCAGAGCTTCGTCAAGCATGGGATCAGCTTCTCCTATTATCCATTTAATCTTTTCCTCAAGGCTCAGGTTTATGGGAATATCCGGCTCTATATGTCTCCCCTCTTCAAGAAGCAAAATCCTCGCTTTTGATAAGTCTACGCTACAGTTTGTGTTTGGTAATAAATATTCC
>NZ_JGCK01000018.1:0-19166 GCF_001639905.1 Kosmotoga sp. DU53
AAAAGTAGGAGACCCGAATTTAGAATTGGCTACCTCTGTAATATGTGGTCTGATTTTATTCAAAATCTCATTACCACAACCTCTTCTTTTATTTGAAGTCCATTTATGGTCATTCTTTCAGTAAAATCAATCAAATGCGGTGAAATATATGTTCCTACTCTATATCCTGCTTCTTTCAGTATAGAACTTATAAAGGCAACGGTAGAACCTTTGCCATTTGTACCCGCAACATGAACAACATTGAGGGAATCCTGCGGATTCCCCAAAAGTTCAAGAAGCATTTTTATTCTTCTAACTCCTGGCTTAATGCCAAATCTTCTCAAACTATATAGATAATCTAAAGCTTCTTTATAATCCATTTTTCAGTATCCTCTCCGCCACTTTTCTATCATTAAAGGGAATTTTTCTGTCTTTGATAATTTGATACTCTTCATGCCCTTTTCCTGCAATAAGCACCAAATCTCCCTCTTTTGCCATTTCCAATGCTTGTGTTATTGCCTCAAAGCGATCTTCGATAACCAGATATTGGAAAGAATTATCGACTTTCTTGATTCCAGATTCAATATCACTTATAATTTCTGACGGCTCTTCATTTCTTGAGTTGTCAGAGGTAAGAATTGCGATATCACTCATTCTTGCTGCCACCACACCCATTAAGGGCCGCCTGTCCTTATCATCTCCACAACCAAATACAACTATTATTCTTCCTTCAGAAAGTCCTCTTGCGGTTTCAAGAGCTTTTTGAAGTGCATCAGGAGTATGGGCATAGTCAACAATCACATCAAAAGATTGCCCACAGTCAATTCGTTCAAACCTTCCCGGAACACTTGCATGAGCGATAGCTTCTCTAATTTCATTAAGGTTCAGTCCTTCACTTATTCCCACCCCAACAGCAGCAAGGGCGTTATACACGTTGTATCTACCTGGTAATCGGAGGTAGAATACCGTTTCTCCTAAAGGGGTGATAACATTAAATCTTGACCCTGTTTTCGAGACTTTTATATCAAAAGCTCTTATGTCTGCATTTTTATCATTTATTCCATAAGTCAGAATTTCTGTCCTTGTGTTTTTTATAATATGCTCCGCGTAAGGATCATCGATATTTATAACTGCTCTTCTTCCCGTCCGGCTTAAAAGCCTGAAGAACTTTATCTCTGCTTCCAAATAGTTCTCCATTGTTTTATGAAAATCCATGTGATCTCTACTTATGTTGGTAAATACGCCTATATCAAATTCACAACCAGTTACCCTGTCCAGCACCGTGGCGTGGGTAGATACCTCCATAACCACGTATTCAAACTCTTTGTTTACCAGTTCGTTTAACATTGCCTGAAGCTCCAGGCTTTGTGGAGTGGTCGTACTTGCCGGCAATGTCCTGTTCCCTAAGTCGTACTCAATTGTTCCAAATAGAGCTACCTTCTTTCCCGCCTTTTTTAATACATCCCTTACCAGATAAGTGGTGGTTGTCTTGCCATTAGTACCGGCAATTCCTACTACCTGCAGTTTTTTTGACGGATATCCATAAAACCTGTTCGCCAAGACCGCTAGAGCATATCTTGTGTTAGGAACTTTAATAACAGTGACATCTTTAGCTGTTTTAACGTCTTTCTCAACCACCACTACCCGGGAACCTCTCTTTATTGCCTCGGGGATGAATTTGTGTCCATCAAAATTAAAACCCGGAATACAAACAAATAAAAAACCTTCTTCCACTTTTCTCGAATCACATTCAATGCCGCGAATTACTAAGTCCTGCCTACCTTCAACCCTTTTTTCTTTCAAATCTTTTATCAGTTCTCTTAGAACCATCTCCATGTTTTGGTCCTCCCCTAGAAGACTCCAAGCCTTTTTCTCAATCTCTCCACTATTTCTTCCATCTTCATTCCACGCGAGCCTTTGATCAAAACAATATCACCCGGTCTCAGGATTCTCAAAAGACGATCTGACGCTTCCACATTATTGACAGAAACAAATATATTTTCCCTGGGCATACCTTCATCTTCAGCTCCATGAGCCATATATTGCGCAAGATCTCCTACGGTTATCAACATGTCAAATCCACAATCCGCACATATCTTACCTATCTGATAATGGAATTCTGGAGCTTTTTCCCCCAATTCCAGCATTTCACCCAGAATTGCTATCTTATTAGTATAAGAATTCATCTTTCCAACAGCAACCAGAGCTTCTTGCATTGATTGAGGATTAGCGTTATAACAATCATTAATAATCCTTACACTTTCTTCATTCGAAGTCGCTCTATCTATAAGAGGAATTTCGATTAATTCCATTCGCAGAGAGGGAAATTTAAAGTCTTTCAGAATATCTATCACTTTCTCTAAACTCAAACCAAAAACCACAATGGGAAACAGCGATTGCTGCTAATCCATTGTAAACATTACAATAGGAAATAGTATTTAGTTTAACTCTGTAATTATTGTTTAGGGTAAATTCGAGAAACGTATCCCCAACTCTTATATTAGAAGCTGAAAATTCGGATTTATTTTCTACTCCAAAAGTAACTATCCGCTTTGTTCTAGATATCTCCTTCATTTTTAATACGTATGGATCATCGGCATTCAAAACCGCTACCCCATCCTCAGGCAAAGATTCCACAAGTTCTGATTTCTCCTGATATACCCCTTCCCTTGTTTTCAAAAACTGCAGGTGAGTATCACCAATATTAGTAACGACACCAACTGAAGGTTTAGCTATCTCACAAAGCCTTTTTATACCTCCCAATAAATTTGTTTCCATTTCTAGAACAGCCAGCTGCGTATGCCTGTCCATTTCCAACAAGGTCAATGGTACTCCCACAAAGTTATTGTAGCTTCCCTTTGCCTTTACAGTTTTGAACTCCCTGGTTAAGATATACCCTAGCATTTCTTTTGTGGTTGTTTTGCCATTAGAACCAGTAACCGCTATAACAGGGATGTCGAACTCTTCTCTATAAATCTTAGCTATGTCTCCAAGAGTTTTAAGTGTATCTCTCACCTTTATAATTATATTTTTGCTTTCAACCTCTCTTGACACAATTGCGCCTATCGCTCCTTTTTTGAAGGCTTCGTCTATAAAATAATGCCCATCAAATCTTTCCCCCTCCAGCGCAACAAATAAATCCCCTTTGTGTATTGTTCGAGTGTCGGTGGAAATGCCAAAAATCTCAACATCAGGAGTTCCCGAGAGTAAAGTCCCACCTGTAGCTTCAATAATTTTAGACAAAGATATCGGTTCCATGAAAGTTACCTCCGAAAAAACATGAAGATAGAAAGCTTTTGTTCACAGTTCCCTGGTATTTTCTAATTCAATAATATTACCTATGACAACATCTAATTTATATGTGATATTTTTCACAATTTAATTATGATCACAAACTATTTCTTTGTTATTAAAAACTATAGAAAATTCAAAGCTAAAAGTGTGTCGTTTTTATCAAACAATCCTGCAGGAAATCCTAAGAAGGAACAGAAGAAATAGGAAAGAAATTCGCTAAGCGTGCACCCAAAATTCTAGGGCATTTACGCTTTTTTGCCTTGACAGAGCAATCCCTTCAGCTATTTTTTATTTTTCAATCTTTCCTGAACAGCTTCGCTCGTCAATTCCCGTATAGCATCGGAAGCAATCCATTTATCGCTCTTCGAATCTATCTTCTGGATCTCTTTTGCAATTTCAACTGCTTTTTAATAGGCGTATTAGGTATTTATCATTCGATTTTGCATACCTGCACACCGTAATCAAAAGATTCGCCATGATGCATCCACACCAAAAGAACCGTATTACCCTGTAAAGGATATATTCCTGTCAGAATATTAGCTCCCCCTTCGCCTTTCCAAAGCGTAATTTTTTGGGAATCGTTGAGGTTTTGGGCAACGACTTCGAAGGGGTTCCCGTAAACAATCCATTTTCCGCCCGGTAAAATGGCACAAACATAACCTTCAAAAGTGGTTTCATATGTCTTGAGGGTTCTGCTTTTAACATCGTAAATATTCAATTTTGAATTCTGGTCTTTGAAGAGAACAGAATCTGTTCCTGGTACCCATTGCAGAATCTTATCCGCATACGTAATTCCGATTTTTTCTATCGTGGCATCACTGATTTTTAATACATATATACCGCCATCAAGTTTGCGTGCAAGGATATATTCGCCTGAAGGACTTATCCCCTGCAAAACCAGACCCATGCCTTTGATCGTTGTAACCGGTCTATCTTTATAACTACCTGATTTGTCGATTTCGAAACCTTCGCCACTGTATGCGTAAAGATATATTTTATCTTCGGAAATCCAGTCAAAGTTATATCCTTTTGAGAGGATCGCTTTGACAGGTTCAGACAGAGGGAATTCATCAAGCGTCCCAGTTTCTATGTTATACAGGCTAAAGCTATTTCCGGAATTGTTATTGCGCTCAATTAGCAATTTTTTGCCATCGGGCGAGAGTCTGAATCTATAGCTTGGATACCCATCTTTCATAACGTTCAGCCATACAAGATCACCCAAAGTGATTTTTTCCGGTTTTTCAATCTCCCGGAATTTGTTTGTAGTTTTTCCTACGGATTGGCCTACGTTGCTTTCAAGAACCCTTATGTTCTCTATCCTGGATCTCAAATTCCTCTCTCTTGACGAAGACCAATTACTGTACTCAAAACCATAACTTTTGAAAGTCTCGGTTGCCTTTTCAACTGCCTCGGCAAGTAATCTGATAAGTTCTTCCTTTTTCTCGCTGGTCGTGTATCCTCCTGCTTTTTCAATGGCTTCTACTTCAGCCTGAATTTTATCCAGATAGCTATCCAAGACCCTATCTGCCTCTTTAGCTGCTTTCTCACGTTTTTCAGCCATTTCAAGAAATTGTTCATACCTTTCGCAAAGGTTTAAAGCTTTTTCAAGATCTCCACCCACAATGCCCATTATATCCGGATCATCTGGACCCAAGGGGAAAGATATACCTGCTTTTTGTGCAAAGAATCCATGACCCAGATCTGAGCGATATTTCGATACGAAATCCAGTACTCTGGTTTTCAGATCGTGAGTGTAATCAAAAAGAGAGGCTTTTTCGTATTCTTCAATCATCTGTGACGCGCGTTTTTTGAGTTGATTGTTCTTTACAATCAGTGAATTTATATAATCGGAATATTTCTTCGATGGTTCAAAGTTCAGCATTGCCACGCCATTTGACTTTATCCTGTAAACATCACTGGCTATAGCTTCCAATACGTCGCGAGTCTCAAGCCAATACGCATACTTTGAATCTACATCTTTGGTAATCTGGGAGATCTTCCTCAATTTATTCCGCGCCTCATCTGGCGTTATTTTTTGCTCCCACATATTCCGTATTGTATATGCCATTTGTTCAATCTTGCTTACCCATTTTTCCATATAAAGCGGTTCCAGAGAGTTGAAACCATCAACGACAATCTGGAGCATGTTCTGGAATAGTTCCACCTTTTGTGTCAGGAACGCCAGATAGACTTCGAGATATTGCTTTGTTTTTTCATTTTTCAACTCTGCCATATAAGCCCACTGAGAAACTGTGGCCTTCCAATCAAGCGTTCCTTTCATCCTTCCCAATAATGACTTCTTGAAAGCTTCAATTGACGCCAGATCCCGTGAATATACGATTCGGCCATCCCGGTCTGTGTAGTAATATTCGGGAACGCTATCAAAGAGGGCGTTGATCTTTTCGGATAAACTGTTGTACTTTCTCGATCAGAGTACCGGTTAAGTGTTCGTCTTCATAACAGATCCCCAAAAGGTTTTCCAGAATCCAGCCACCATTTTGTAGCAAGAAAAGTGAGGGCGCTTTAGAAGTAAGTTGGTTTATAAACGATTGGCCAAATCCTTCATTGAATTCCTTCATCATTGCTGAAAAGCTCGAATAGGGATATATCGAAACATATTGCCCTGTTTTTTGTTTATAGAGCTTCAAAAATTCCACGATTTTTGTTGACAATTTATCTTGAATAAGTTTCATCTCATTTCCGGGATTAAAAGATCTGATTAACTGGGACAACTTTTGTCTGAATGCTTTCTGGTTCCTTTCTATTTCCTGCTTTTTCGAGGAGATAAAGGTATTCAATTCCTCGAGGTTTTGTTTAACATCTTCATTTATACTCTTCACTTTCTCCGAATATTCATTCCAGTCAATCAACCCTTTGTTATAATCCATTTTAAGTGCACTGGCTATTTTTGCTTTGGCCTCGTTCATCTGACTGATGTAAGAACTGACCACTTGATTGACTTCGTAAGTGAATGCACTCAGAGTTATCTCGTCATTTTCCAGCTGCCCGAAGGCGTACTCGATTATCTGTTTGGCATTATCGGGACTTGGTATCTTCTCCTCTACCTGCAATTCACTCAGTGTTTCAATCTTATCCTCAATATTTTGTATTGTACTTACTTCACGCAAAGGATCGTGTGTTCTTGCGGTTTCTTCTGCTTTTACTATGACCTCCGCAGGGATAACCTCTTCAGACTTTGCCAACTTTTTCGATGGCTCCTTTTTTCCCTGCACCTGTATTTTGCCTTTATTTAAAGCTTTTATTTTCGATAGGAAGTAAGCTTTATCGAAGTAACACTTGTTTATCTCATCTTCATTATCGCCAACCAATTCTCTGATCTTTTTGATGAACACCACTTCATTAGCCGCTATGTCATTAAACATGATCTGGAAATCGACAACATTGTAATATTTCGTAAATAGCTCTACAAGCAACGAAGGCGTTTCTATAATGTTTTTTAATATCGATTCAGCCTTTTCCTTGACAGTTTTTTCTATCGCTTCTTTGGTCAATTTGCCACCCTTGCTGAGAATCTCCAATTCAAGCCTTTTGGTTAACCTGTCTTTCAATTTATCCTTTAGATCATCTGAAGCTTTAGTGAGAACCTTATCCACCAGCTTTTTTTCTTCGGAGGTTTCGAAGGGTTCAACAAAGTACGTTTTCCACCAGTACTGTGCTATCTTCTCAGTAGCCCCATAGTTTCTTTTGCAGTAATCGATAAAAGTCACTTTATACGTTGAGTCTATCAATTGGAGGATCGCGTTCTTTACTACTCCACCAAAATCACCTTCGAGCAGCGGTTCTAAAATCGTTTTCCAGTTCGATAACACGTCGTCTATCACCTTACCAGCCGTTTTCATAGAACCTTTCAGGGTTTCTGATGCAAGATAATCTATGGAGTTGTACAGGTTGGATTCAATCAAAGCGGTGAGTTGCTTGTTTTCCCTCAAACGTGCTTCCTGATACTCAAGCTGGAGTCTCAAAATTTCTTCACTGGAAGCCCCTCTACTTCTTGCTTCTTGCATTTTTCGAACAGCCTCTTGCGTTTCTTTCTGAAATCTGGCCAAAAGCGGGTCTTTAGAATAAAGCGTTTCCAAGAAAAAGTCACGCCCCGATTTGAAAAGCCCGTTGTAGTTTATAATGCCCTGAATCGCCTTCAAATAGCTTTTATTTAGTTCGCTCGTGATGTTTATACGATACTGCAAGGCGTCGCTGCTGGCTGGAAACGCATAAAGGTAGAAAAGCAAAAAAATCATTACCACAACGATCTTCTTCACCCTAATCCCCCCCAAAAAACAAAACGTTTTCTCAATTTTATCACCACCACCATCGTTCAACAAAAAATAACAAAAGGAATGTCTCCAACCTACATAGTGCAGATAAACATGCACCCTACAGTAAGGAGACATCCCTTTTATAGTTTTAGAGAATATTTTTCAAATAATGTGAGCTGGTTGTTCTACATTACGATATCAACATATATACGAAATGAGCAAATATCCCTGCGCTGATACCACCTATCGTGTGGCTGAAGATTGCCTTACCGACCAGTTGCCTTGACCCAAGCGAATCCATCATCGCGACGTGTGTTGAGAGATACCCGCTCCAACACATTCCGATAGCAGTTAACACCGCAACATCATTGGGCATGAGTATTCCCTCAGTTATGAATTTGGGAACCAGGGCAAGGGCCGCTCCCGTTGAACCAAGGGAAGTAAGCGGGAAAGCGATGAGCTCTGGAGAGGAGAAACCAAAAAGAAAATTCAGAAGCCAAAAGAGCTTCTTGCCCAGCCACGGCAATACAGCAATCCCTTCATACGCGACGCCTGAATATCCTTCAGGGGAAGCCGGTCCATAGGTGAGCATCATTATAAACGTGGAGATTATTAACACACCGGGAATTATCGAAATTCCTAAATCGACCCCACTCTTTCCACCTTCCAGCACCGCATCCATGAATCTTTCAAAAAGCCCTTTATCCGTATGTGAAAGCGTATTTTCTGCTGCTTCTATGTCTCCAAATGCTGCTGAATGCCTGAAAGCTTTCTTCGTGTAAAAAGCCATGATTCTCACAGAAACCACGCTTCCAAGAACAGCCGCAATGTTTCCCACAAGTGCTGGAACAAGAAGGCTATACCCTGCAATAGCTGATTGGGCGATCATAAAGGTTGTGAGCATTAGCCCCATTCCAAAGGAGGTTCCGAGATTACACATAAGAGGCAGTTGATACTGCTTAAAACACCTTATAAAATTCCGGTCCTTTACCAGTGAAAGGACCGCCGGGTTATCCGAAAGATATGTGGTGATAATACCGATAGCGGCATCTCCCGGCAAATTATACAGGGGTTTCATGAGAGGCGAGAGTAACTTATTCAGCATTTCCACAACACCGAATTCCGAAAGCAGTCCACCCAGAGCTCCCGTAAGTACGGCAACCGCCATGATAAAGAACACTGTATTCAACAACAAGTCGTGAGCGGTGTACATGATGGTTTTAAACATGTTACCCAATCCCATACGTGAACCAAAAAGAAATAGAAAAAGGGAAAGAAAAAGGAGAAGCAGAATGGGTTCGATGATCTTCTTCTTCTTCACGTTTTCCATCCAATCCACCTTTCTGGAGATATTGTCCAGGTAAAGTTTAGCATGAAAAGAAGGATAAGTGATGAGGCTACGTCGCGGTGTTCTTGCATCTCAGAAGAAGCAGAAACATTTGCATTTCACATAGTTTGTTGTATAATATTAATAGGCTTTCAAGCCTGTTAGCATGGCGAATGTTATCGCCAATGCTCTGAGGGCATGGGCATGATCCCATGCCCTCCTCTATTTTCAGCCAATGTTTTTATTTTCTTGGGTTTTTAACTACCACAGGTGCATCCCACTGGTTCAACCAGCCATACTCACAGGTCGCATGTTCACCGGTTCTTAAAACCTTCTTTTTTCTGGTAAACTTTGACTGTATTTTAATAATTAGAAAGAGAGTGTAGAACTATGAGAGCGTATTGTGGTATTGACTGTCATAGATGTCCTGTGTACATAGCTACGATTAACAACGATAAAAGACTTCGTGAAGAGACAGCCAAAAAATGGAGTGAAGAAATTAACTTGAAAATCGAGGCAAAAGATTTGGTCTGCTACGGCTGCAAATCCAATCAAATATGGCAGATGTGCAGAAATTGTCCTTTCACTAAATGCTGCAAGGAAAAAGGTTTGAATAACTGCGGAGAGTGTGATTCATACCCCTGTTCTGAAATCAGTAAATTTCTGAAAAGTCTTCCTGATGAATCGACTTTTCTTGATCAAGTTCATAAAGAGCGATTCCCGGATTAACAATAGAGATCCTCTGGCAGTTAAACATATTGGGAGGTTTATAAGATTGGAAAAGACATTTTTTCTTTCTCTTGATAAAATTCAACCCAGCCAGCTATACATAAGCCAGGCAAAATTGAAAAGTGTGCTGGATATTATTGAAAAGAAGGGATTCGATGCCCTACCACCGATTCCTGTTATAAAGCTGAAAGGACTCATAGTCTATACAGACGGACACACTCGGGCAATGGCTGCATGTCTCAGTGGTTTGGAAAAGGTACCGGTATATTGGGATGAAGATGAACTGGATCTGCAAGCCTACAAAATCTGTGTTGATTGGTGCCTTGATGAAGGAATTAAGAGTATTTCCGACCTAAAAGACAGAATCATTCCGCACAGCGACTACGAAATCTTGTGGTACGAAAGATGTAAAAAGATGCAAGAAGCTCTTGAGAATGAAAGAAAAAGGAATGGGGATGATGCACATGAATTTCTGGGAAAGGTTTGAAACACTCATAACTGAGCATGAAATAGTCATAGACAGGCCAAAAGGGACCAGGCACCCAAAATACCCCCAGATCGTCTATCCATTGGATTACGGTTACCTCAAAGGAACAACAGCAGGCGATGGTGGTGGAATAGACGTCTGGATTGGTTCCATGGATGAAAGAAAAATCACTGGGATAGTAATAACGGTTGACACATTAAAAAAGGATTCTGAGGTCAAGATCCTTATTGGCTGTAATGAAGATGATAAGAAGAAGATTCTTAAAATAGTAAATAACCCGTATATGAGCGGAATTATTATCGATAATCCCATCAGCAAATAGATTTTCCGTTACAAGGGGCATTTTTTTGAATGGAGGAATAAGCATGAAAAAGAAAGCTTTTCATGTCTATCAGAATGAGTTTTTCGATCTCTACTTGGCAGGAAAAATAGCTGAAGCTCTTGAATTAATAGATGAAATCGAAAGCAACTATCCAAGCAAGGCATTCAAGACGAAATACTGGGAAGCGTGCATCTATTCGCTCAAAAACAAGAAAAAGTTGGCTATAAAAGCATTGAAAGAACTTGAAAATACGGGGTACTGGATATCGCCTGAAGTGCTCCTGCACGACAGAGATCTTGAAAACATAAATAATGAGCCCGAATATATTGAAATATTAAATGTTTTCAAGAAACGCCAGGCTGACGCTGCCAAACTTTCAACTCCATTAAAGATTGAACTCAACCCTCCAGCAGCTGGTATTTCTTCTGGCAAACTCCCCTTAATTGTTGCTCTCCACTGGAGAATGGGAGACGCGGAGGAATTCGCCACTTTATGGAAAGGAGCAGTTGAAAATGGAAGAGCAAGACTTCTCGCCCTTCAATCCTCTCAACAGGTTGGAACGGGAATGTTTTGCTGGGATGATGTAGAAATTGCTAAAAAAGAAGTTAAGGCACAGGTTCAAGAGTATTTGAACAATAATTCCTCTGAGATTAGCCAGCTGATACTCGGTGGAGCGTCTCAGGGAGCCGGGCTTGCTCTTGAACTTGCCCTTGAAGACGAGCTCAAACCGGAAAAATTGATACTCGTGGTACCTGCATTCAGAGATATGAACTACATCAAAGAGCTTATAAAAAACAACAAGAACAACTTTAAGGTATACATAATTGCCGGGGAAAAAGATATGCTTCTAAAAAGGGCAGAAACCGTGAAGGAATTGCTTACGGAAAACAACATTCACTGTGTTATGAGTATCTATCCGGGTATGGGACATACTTTCCCGGAGGATTTCAACAAAGTCTTAATGAACATATTGGATGAATAAGAGAGAGAGAACACAGAATATTTTAGAAAAGATCAATAAAGCTTCATGGAGGTTGATTGAATGCTGTTTGTGTTGTTAATAGGATTCGTCGTCATGTTATTATGCGTGCTTTTCGCGATGCAAAATCTAAAAAAGAAAAGGTTAATAGACGATACTCCTACCTCAAAAGTAAAAGGTGTTTTCATCGGTCTTGTAGAACTCAAAGGAAAAGTCAAAACAACACGACCTCTCACAAGCTATCTGACTGAAAGGCCCTGTGTTTATTATCGATGGTCGATTGAAGAGCACTGGACAAAACGCACTACCGAGACATATACCGATTCTCATGGAAAAACAAGGACAAGAACAAAGACCGAAAGTGGTTGGAAAACAGTAGCTTCTGGTGGCGACGAAATACCCTTTGAGCTCTGCGATGATACCGGCTGTATTCTTATCAAGCCGGAAAAAGCAAGGGTAGAAGCCATAACCGTCATGAACCGTGTTTGCGGTAGAAACGATCCTTTGTATTACGGAAAAGGTCCCGACCGCGCGATAATGTATTCCGATCACCGCAGGAGATTCGTTGAACGGATCATTCCACCCGACGCTGATTTGTACGTTTTCGGGCAGGCGAGAGAGAGGGAAGATATTGTAGCACCTGAAGTGGCATACGATAAAGAAGCTCCTATGTTCCTTATTTCCATTAGGGAAGAGAAAAAACTCAGCCGAAGGTACAGCCTTTACTACTGGCTTCTGGTAGCTGTGGGTATCATTGCGGCTATCGCAACCGCGTATTTTTCAATCGATCGAACATTCTCTCTTCCACAGGAACCGATTCAGCCGTATATTGTAACAATAGGTTCCTTTCTGGTTATGCTGTTTATAGGATGGTTCTGGGTAACCTACAACAGCCTCAAATCTTTGCAAAGGCGGGTTCAGCAGGGTTGGTCCCAGATAGAAGTACAGTTAAAACGAAGGCACGACCTGATACCTCTGCTGGTGAATGTGGTTAAGGGACTTGTAAAACACGAACAGGATACCCAGGAAAAGCTCGCAGAACTTCGTGGAGAACTCGAAAACATGTCCGGCAAAGAAGTCCTCAAGGTTCTCATTGAACGCTATCCGAATCTAAAATCACAGGAAGCCTTTGTAAAGCTTCAGAAAGAACTTAGCGACACCGAAGACAGGATTGCCCTTGCAAGGGGCTATTACAATGAAATCGCTTCGTTCTACAACGCAAGGCTCGAACGATTTCCGGATCTTATTGTTGCAAAGCTTGGAAGATTGAAACACCAGCGACTCTGGAAGGAATAAAGAATTTGGTGTGGTACTGGAAAACTAAGAGGTATGAGGTGATCGAATGGATTTGCTCCTTATCAGGCATGGACATTCTGTTGGAGACGATGAAAGACGAATTAAAGGAAGCTGGGATGTTGAACTCACTCCAAAGGGTCTTAAACAGGCGAGGCTGCTCAAGGAAAAGCTGGAAAAAGAGAATTACAAATGTGACCTTCTTTTTTCAAGCCCGTTGAAGCGCGCAGCTCAAACCGCTGAAGCAGCTTCTCAGGCTGTGGGGAAACCCATAATCTATGATTCAAGGTTACGAGAACAGGATTCAGGAAAAATCGCGGGAATGACCAGAGAAGAAGTTTCAAAATTTAGTCCACCGCCAGATGAAAAGGGTTACAGAAACTATGTTCCGATACCCGGCGGGGAATCACTGTTAGACCATATCCGCAGGGTAAGCGAATTCTATCTCGAACTTATCGATAAGCATATGGATAAGCGAGTCTGTATAGTGACCCACGGTGGAACCATAAATGTATTGTTGAGGATCATTTATAACCTGCCTGTGAATCAACCGTATGTAGATAAACACATCTACCTGTTCGCTATGAACGATACCGCTATGTCCAGATTGATAATCAGGGGACCGCAGGACGTCATTACCTATTACCTTAATAATTTCAGCCACCTGACCGCGATGAAGTAGATTTGCACAGATAAAGAAAAGGCCTCCTTTTATTTTATGGGAGGCTTTTTTCATAATAAGCTGCTTGATGAATTTTAGTTTTTTTGGTTCAATCTCATTTTTTCAGCGATTCTCAAACTCTGCTTTACCCATATAGGGGTATTAACATCTTCGAGAATCTCTTGTGCTGACAACCAAAACACCCCGGAAACTTCATCCACGCTTACACAGCGCGGTTCGCCACTTTTATACCTGCAAAGGAATACAACATCGACAACCGGTTCGCCTTTATCCGTTAAAAACGACTTACTCTCGATATACTGAATATCATCGTAAACTTCAATTCCGACTTCCTCCATAATCTCTCGCTTTAGGGCTTCTTCCAGTATGTTGAGGGAAGCTTTTGTGACCTCTACTTTTCCTCCAACAAATGAAATTGCACCGGGAGCGTGCTCTTCCTTTTCGCTCCTTTTGATCACAAGCCATTTATCTTCCCTATAAATCGCCGCTTCGACATTCACAATACACCATTTCCTATCCATGTTCTCACCAACTCCTTACCTCAAAATCCCATTTAAACAAAAGACACAAATAATCTGCCACTACGCATTATAACTAAGATCAACTTCAGGATGACAATTCAAGAAGACAAAGATCGGGTCTAGGGTCTGGAGAAAGTTACGTACAACATACAACCCACACCAACAACGGGGTTCATCTGCGTCTGCAAGCCTCAGCCTTCGAACGCCGCGTCACCAACTGCCAGCCTTGCAAGTGTCTGATATTTTTTCAACTGTGAAGCAGTTTGCCCCAACTCCCAAGGAGTTCGTAACAACCACGAAGTGGTTCGGGTCAACTCCGCAGGAGTTCGTGACAATCCCGAAGGGATTCTTGTCGCTGCGAAGCAGCTCTTTCGGACTTTCAATTTTATCTATTTCCGCTCCAGTTTATTGTAATATTCTTCAACCGCTGCTTCTTTGATCTCCAGCACCTTTTGGAGAAGGCTTCCTTCAAATACGGGTTTCAACCTATCAGTAATGATAGGTGAGAACTGGAATTCCACCGTGATAGTCTCACCCGGTTCAACGGTAATAGCGGTGGGTGTTCCATCTTTTGGGTTGCCACCAGAGTAACCGTAATAACCGTAGAGGTCTCCAGAAGTTAGATACATATTGTGATCTACATCTCTCCATGCATAGACGTAAACACTACGCGCTTTTACTTCTGTTAGCAAGAAATTCCCGCCTTCATCTGCACTGGTTATCGAATCTATAACTCCTGTAACAGCATCAACCGTCCACACAATGAAAGGCTCGTATCCTGTATCGTATGTCAGAGCCCTGTATGCGTCAACCAAACCTGCACCGTAATAGTTGTCAAAACCAGGTTCTCCAAGATCTTCCGCGGTATATCTAAGGATTTTCCTTATCGTTTCAACACCGGTATAACCTTTGCTCATAAGAAGCGCTACAATTCCAGAAACGTGTGGGGCTGCCATGGATGTACCCTGTAAAAACTCGTAAAGTTCCCCATCATTTGATATCCAGCATGTACTCAGAACTCCGTCTGGATTACCATCTCCATTCTGATCAACACCGAGGTCTCCGCCGGGAGCAACAACATCCAGTTCAGGCCCATAGTTGGAATACCAGGCTCTTTCTTTATCTAACCGAACTGCTCCTACCGCTATTGTTTCGGGGTACTTTGCCGGATATCTCAAACTCCCATTATCATTTCCGGCTGCGCAAACTACGACAACATCATTGTCGTATGCGTACTTAATAGCGTCGCGAATAATGGAGCTATCAGAGGGGCTGCCAAGGCTCATATTCAATACTTTCGCTCCATGTTCAACAGCGTACACGATACCCCTGGCAACATCAAATGATGTTCCGATCCCCGAATCATCAAGGACTCTAATCGGTAATATTCTAATACCGCTGCCACCCCAACAAACACCCGAAACGCCCTGGCTGTTATTGGTGAGGGCAGCTATGGTACCTGCAACATGTGTTCCATGGCTTATGATTTTTCCATCGTAGGACATCCCGGGATCCGTCGGATCTGGGTCATCATCCACAAAATCGTAGCCATCATCATAAAATATTCCCTGCAAATCCGGATGGTCAAACCTTACTCCCGTATCGATAATAGCTACTACAGTTAGTGATGACCCCTTGGTAATCGACCAGGCAGCGGGAAGATTTATTAAAGAATAGTGCCACTGTTCAGGATAATACGGGTCATTAGGCGTCACTTCTGCCTGTGAAAAAAAGAGATAATTCGGTTCCACAAATTCAACCTCAGGAAGTCTTTTTAATTTTTCTATATTCTCCTCACTGGCTTTAATAAGAAAATAATTTGTTTTACTCCCCCTGAAACTAAGCGCTTTCTGAATAGAACTCTTTTCCATGCCAACACTCATAAATAAGCTACTGGCTTTATTTCTATCTAACCAATCGTTGAACTTTACAATATATTCTCCAGAGACATGGTGTTCGAATTCAATTGAACTCGTTGAAGGTTCAATGGCTAATACGCTTTGTTTGTCCTCAACAACGCTACCAACAAAAGGAGAAATACTTCCGGAGATTCTACTTTTATAGAGACTAAAAATACATCCCGATAAAAGAAATACCACAAAGAACAACGAAATAACAAAAAACTTACGCTTCTTCATAGTAGTTCACCTGTCTTTCATCGTCTTTGTATTCAACAGTCTTTTTAAGTTCCACAGCTACTGACGGCACGCTTTTCAAGAAGATGGAACGCGGCTCTACCTCCACTTCCATCTTTCCAACACTCACTCCAGACCATGAAAGTGCTTCTTCAGGGATTTTAACCTTAGCTTTTTCATCACTGAGGTTTATGATAGCAACGGAGTTTTTTTCTTTTCCACCTTTTACCGCCACCGTAAAGATTTCACCGGTATCGTCAAAGTAAACCCTTGGCCTTCCACCCATTAAAGACAACGTTCGGTTCAAGATTTCGATCCCTTTATCATCCACGAGAGACATATCATCGCTCTCGATGACGGGATTGTCGAGTAATCCACAGACATAACTGAAAAGTCCTTTCTCGTTATCGGAGAGTTTAACCGCTTGAGAGCGAAGAATTGGAGTATCTGGATCGTTTATCCATAACCTCTTATGCATAAAGTAACGCGTAAGAGCGTTTCGGATTGAATATTTTGCACTTGGAATACCCAAATCCGGAAGTTCGCCACCCCATACCGGTGCGGTATCAGGTCCTATTCTCATGGCATCGACATAGCCGATAGATGGAAGCAATGGCGCACCACATCCGAGTAAGTAAACATCATCCCCCAGGGCTTTTCTTATTGTCTCCAATCCTTTAACATAGGCTTCTATGGGGGTTATGTCCTTATCCTGCCTTATTCCGGGTATTGCACCCGCAAAAAGGAAATCTATCTTGATATACCTGAATCCTGCCTTTTTGGTTTTCGTCATAAGGTCCTTTAGAAAATCAAGTACTTCTTTGTTTGAAAGGTCGAGAGCGTAGATGTTTTTCTCCCAGTTTCTGAAGGCACGTTTTGGATTGCCAGAAGAATCCTTAACAAACCATTCCGGATGTTCCTTAAATAGATCCGAGGTTTCTGAAACGCAGAAAGGTGCAAGCCATAAGCCGGGAATGAACCCTTTCCCTGATATTTCATTTGCTATTTCCTCGAGGGAGGGAAATTTCTCATTGGTTTCCAGCCAATCCCCAATGTCTTTCTGATAACCGTCGTCTAGCTGCACTAACGTGTATGGAAGCCCTCTTTCTTCGCGAAGATTCGCCAGAAGTTCAACATTTTTCTTCAATTCTTCGAAAGTGATATCGGTAAAATAGTGATACCAGCTGCACCAGCCTATACCCTCAAATTCTTTGAACACGGGTTTTTTGTAATCTTTTATCTTTTCCGCGTAGTTTTCCAGCATTCTGTTGAGTTTATCACTATGAAAAACCACTAACGGTTCGATCTCTATGGTTTCTCCAGGCTGGAGCGGCTTTCCAAAGAGCTCGATCCTGGCTTCCACGGTTTTGGTAGTTTCATCTATCGTGAAATAGGGATGAGAGACTTTTGAGTCAAGGAATCCAGCCAAAAACCCTTTATTTGCTATAAAATAGTCGCTGGGAAATATATCGATATTGAAAAGTTCCGGTATCGGCGTAGCTGAAAAGAGCGTAGTTTTTGTGGATTGCGCAAAAGCTATAACCTGCTTTGTATCTGGGATGCGTTCATACAACCTAAATGGATACCATGAACCCCAATTGTTGAAGTAAAAAGGAAAATCGAGATCAGCAAATTTTGCTACGGTGAAACTGGAAAGTTTTATAGGAACCGTTTCGATGTTTGTCAAAGAGAGGTTGATTAGATAACCGGAATCCAGAATATTCAGCTTATAGTTGAATTCCAGTCCAGCCGAAACAACTTTCGTCTTCAATTGACCATCGATTTCAAAATCAATCATTCCCGGTATTTGAACCCGCACATAAATCCCCCCAAATCCGATTCAACTCGATTATAGCGCAAGTTATTTACACCGCAGTTGCGTCCACACGAAAGCCGCCATGCGGCGATAAAACCGTTGTCGGTTGTGGGTTGTAGGTTGTACGTAAGTATCGAGAGTCCAAGAGCATTAGAGGTATAGAGAGACCCACGCAGATCCTGACCCAAGTCCAGGATGACCGGCTTTATTTTCGAAACGTGTTTAATGATTTTCTTTTTTTTGGTTCTATCCGCCGAAGGCGCATGTCAACTGCACACCAGTTCATAACAACCACGAAGTGGTTCGAAACAACTCTGCAGGGGTTCGTACCAATCCCGAAGGGATTTGTGCCGCTGCGCAGTAGCTTTCGTAATCACCCCCTAAAGAAATAGGACAAGGGATAACGAAGTGATAGTATGAAAGAAAAGGGGGCGAAGGGATGAGAGGCAGAGAACAATATTCAATGGAATTGAAGCTAAAAGTGGTAAAGGAATACGAAGAGGGCCACAAAAACACAAGAGAAATCAGGGAAGAATACGGGATACCGGATTCTACATTATGGGGCTGGATAAACAAATACAGAGCGGAGGGAGAAAGTGCTTTTGAACCGAAACTCAGAGCTGGAGATTTCATTGTTGATCCAACGAAGATACCACCTGTTCTGTACAAAGAGATAGGGCTTGACAAGATAAAGAAAGACCCAAAAGAGCTAAAAGGGGTTCTCAACGAAATCGAGAAATACAAACTCATAATAGCAGAGAAAGAATTGGAAATAAGGTTGCTAAAAGAAGCTCTAAAAAAAACTGGAAAAGGCTAGCAGTTGAACTTTTCGCTGAAACATATATGGGTTATGGTTTTTCAACCTCTTATCTTTTGAGAATCTTTGGAATAACCAGAAGCAGTTACTATCGCAGGAAGAAACCGGTGTTCTTTCTCAAAAAGACAAAACCAGGTAGAAGGCGCAATTACTGTCTAAAGACAAACGGTGAAAAGTTCGAAGATAAAGAGCTTGAAAAACTACTCAAAGACATATACAGCAGAGTGAATCCATATGAACCTGAGTATTATCTGAAAGTATTAGGAAGTAAGAAGCTCAGCAAGTATTTTCTGAATGAATTTGGGATAATAGTGAACCACAAGAAAGTACACAGAATGAGAAAGAAGCTGGGATATGTCAGGAAATACTGGCCGAAACAGCACCATCCTGTTAGGCGCTCAACCCAGCATGAGATAGACAGGACAGGAATACTGTGGGAAGCAGATATTAAGTACATAACCACAATACAGGAAGGGAATATAGCCTTATTGGACATAATAGATGTATAATT
>NZ_JGCK01000081.1:0-4194 GCF_001639905.1 Kosmotoga sp. DU53
AAATTTCAGGGTTACGATGTGGTTCTTTTCCAAAAACGCTAACATTCCCAGTTGTTGGAGGTATTAATCCACAAAGGATTTTTAAGAGCGTACTCTTCCCGGAACCGTTTAGACCTTTTATATAAACAAATTCACCCTTTTTCACGCTCAACGAGAAGTTGTCGAATATTTTCGGCCCATTGGCAAAAGAAAACGATACATTCTCCATAGACGCAACCGTCATCTTCTAACCTCCGAAGTCGTTTCAAGACTAGTATATATTTTTCTATATGATTTTCAAATTTCTTGCCTTCTGAAATGCAGGTGGAATGGGGGTTTCAGAAGGGCTTTTTTCTTGTGTTTTCGATGTTTTGAAAAAATCCACCTCTAACGTATCAGGAGATATAAAAAATTTTTCCAAACATTTCCAACTGTTGATCGGTAATAATACAGAAACTATCTGTGAGCGTTGACTGCTGAGTTCTTCGAGTTTTTCCTCGAGCTGTTTTACCCTGGATTTCTTTACGTTTTCCAAGCCGTCTTTTCTTCCATCGAGGTTTTCTTTGCCTTTATCTGTACCCCCTTGCCTTTACTTTATCTCTCTACTTATATGTCCAATTCTTCAGGGGAGCAGTAAATAGTTTTTGTTCCATATTTGGGAGCCGAAGGAAATTCATCAATCCTTTCTAACAAATAGCTTCAATATTTCAACAGAATCCTGTGGACAAAAAATGTGATTATCGGAGATGTTTTCTTTTCCATACACTGATCCATCGAAAGGTTTTTCGACACATTTTGAACATAGCTTGCATTCTTCTGTGGAAAGGCTCAAATCCCATTTTGTGGATTTAGAAAAAATATTGCTTTCCAGGGAACAATTGCCTTTTCCAGATAGTATTACTGCAACATGGTTGCGATAGAAAATATTCTTCGATAAATCTAGTTCTGAGACATCAATAAATTTTGCACCAATTACATTTTCAGAAAATTTGTTGTTCTGACTGTATAGCGTATCTACGTTGCTTACAAGAAGACCTGTTCCCATGTGTTTTACCAGGTTGTTGGTGAATTCTATGTTATTAGCTGCTGATACAAGCATTGCTGTTCCACGGTATGTGAAACCTCCTTTGATTTTTTCCTTAACACCATTGAATACCGAGGTAGATATCGAAAGTGACCCACCAGAAAATAATATAGCGGTGCCAGAGGTCTCAAACTTACAATTTCTGAAGCTCACGTTGCTCATTATACTTTGGAAAAGCCTTCCATTTCCTCTGAAATTTATTCCCTCAAATTTTAGTTCATCAGAACCAATAACAACAATCATAGGGATTTCCGAATCAATTGGTTCAAAATAAACTTTTCCTTTCTCACCAACTATCTCAAGGGATTTGTTTATGACAGCTTTTGTACTATAAACACCCGGCATGACAATAATAATGTCACCGTTTTGAGCGATATCAATAGCTTTTTGAAGTGAATCTATGCTACCTTCTGGATTGACTGTTATTGTTCTTACCATCTCTTCATCAGCAATCAGAAGTGTTGAAAGGACTAGCAAAACGGTGAAAAACATTAATGATTTTTTCAATAGCATACCTGTCCCCCCCGCAATTCACATTAAGAAGCTTTGTCTCAAATTCAAGTCAATTTCACGATGACAGCATGTCTCATAAGGAGTATCGAGAAGTGAATACCAACTACACGGATAAATTGTTACGCATTCATATTCACCAACACAGGTTTCAGGATAGGTGCACTGTGCGAGACAATACGCAGTACATGCTGCATAACAAACAGCATTTGTTCCACAAGTTGCACATCCTGCTACACATTGAGCGTAACAGGTCCAATCAGTGTATGCAGGTCGTACTTCCGTACACCAACATTCAGTGCGGGGTTCAGTTATACTGTCATCACATTCAACTCGAAGTGGTATTATACTTTCTACAGAAAACAATACTGTTGAAACCATAATTAGAAGAACAAAAACCATCCTTTTTAACATGCGAATCCCTCCTTTTGTTTCTTTATTTCCTAAGTACATGTTCCTTCGACCCCCAAATATGGGAAAAACTATTTGTTTTTAGGATATAAAAATCAAAAATCTTGCTATGTCAAGAAAGTGCTGTAAAAACATCCTTGTATCCCAAAAAAGACTACGACTCTGTATTTAGACATCACAATCTTGCTTTACCTCTAACACAACAAGAGATATAAAAATCCGGCTCATATATTTCCAACTATCGATCAGGTAATAATACAGAAATTATCTGAGTGTCTTGACTGCTGCTGAGTTCTTCGAGTTTGGAATTCAAAGAATTTTCGTACATGTTTTCCACACTGCCTTTGCTTGGACCATCTTTTGGACCAACCACATCATCTGGATCAGCCAGTAAAACTGAAAAATTAAAGAGTATAGATATTAAAAACAATGTGAGTATTTTTCTGATCATATTGACCACCTACTTTCTGTGGGCTACAATTACATTGTAGCAGTTTGCATATGATTTCAAAATTTATGGGTATTGCAACCCAGCTCTATAAGAATGTTTTGGGAGATAAAATATGGTGCATATTGGCTTTTCACGAAATTCATGGTGTAACACTTCATATGATGGGAGAGAAAAAGACTGAGAAGTAAGATAAAAGCCCTTTTACAGGTACTAGATAACAATGGCAGTTTTGCAAAACCTTTTGTGAATTATTATGAAAGCGTCGGCTTACCTTCTGGATGGAGGAGCTACATTCAAACCATTAAACTCGCGTGGAGCAGAAGGTACTTCAAAGCCCTGAAGTGTTTAGAAACGGCTCTAATAAAAACCAGAAAAAACGGAATTCTCTACTATCTAATACTCAGTAAGAAGATGAGTATTTTGCATTTTCTGGGACAGGAGGAAGCTACAGTTATTTATGACAAGCTTCGCAAAGAGTTTTCAAGAATTCCTACATTTTTGCGTTCAGCAGTGGCATCAAATTTACTAAACGTTTATGCAAGAACTGCTGATAACCCCAAAATGAAGAAGTTTAGGTTCTGGAGCGATTCTTATAAGAAAGATCAAAGTGGTTGGTGTTTTTTTCTTCTGGGAAAAGCCAGAGATTTTACAAAAAAAGGAGATGTCGTAAAGGCAAAAAGGCTTTTTCAGGAATGTATTGAAGAATCCCTTAAAGCTGATCACCCGATTGCAATTGCAACTGCTTATAACGATGCTGCCTGGTATTTAAGATCAACATATCCCGAAGATTCTATAAATTATGCCCGAAAAGCTGGCTACTTAAATGGAAAATATAGAGAAAGCCCAGCTTCAGCACTTCCGAGTATCGATACATTAATCGAGGTAGAAAAGGACTTTGTGAGTAAAGAAGTAGTGAACCTTGAGGTTTTTGCCGGATGTATGAAATGCGTACCAAAAGAAATGGAGAACCATATAAGGAAAAGATATGCTCATAGAATGATACTTTTACCAAAAATCCTCACCGATTTAAAAAAATCCTTATATGAAAACGATATGGAACTGAGAGAGTGGTTGAGTAAAAATATAAGTTCTATAAAGCAGACATCTTTACTTTCTGGAGTGGCAAGGGACCATCTCAGCAAATTGATTAACGGCAAAACCCAAACCGTCAGGGGTGAAACTTTAAGGAAGATAATCACCGGATTGAGAATCGAGGTTGATCCACTCAACGATCCTTATCCGGTCGTGAATGAATGGATAAAGATTCAGATAGATAAAGGCTTTGAAAATGCGATAACAGAGCTGGAAAAACTCAAACCATCCGAACGTGAAATATTAATCCTCTCAACATACACCGCTCTTTTGAACAGAAGGAAAGATTATCCTTACCTGAGCAGAAAGGGAACGCTTCTCCGTGCACTGGAACTTTGCAAAGGAGATCTCCTAAGGTTTAAAGAATTTACGGAAAATCGTTATGAAACAAAGAAATTCGTGGCTCAACTCTTCGAGCTTCATCCGTTTCTTGAAGGCAGGAGAGACCTTGTTTGGAAATTCTTGAAAGCCTTACCTGCGAGAAAAAGAAAAGAGTTCATCCATAAGTATCTTCAACTCGGAGATAAAGACAGAGGGGTAATAGATACCTTCATGAGAAACTACGTTCGCTACGACAGGAACTGGGGGCTGAGACCCAAACCTCCCGCAGAACTTTATCCCTTCACCCAGAAATACAGGCTAAAGAAAACCCAGACTGCCCTCGCTT
>NZ_JGCK01000052.1:0-1470 GCF_001639905.1 Kosmotoga sp. DU53
TTGGTGACTCTTAAATGTATTTTCGGATTACTTCGTGAATCTCCGTAAACAACGAACCTAAAGTGATTACCAGGATTAAAAGGAATAGAAAAATTACCTTCCAGAACATAGTCGGTAGAAGATTCACATTCAATACGATATTTGTAAGAAACATCCGGGCTCAAATCGGATACAGTCAGTACATGAAACTTCGAAGGTTTGGATTCAAACACCTCTTTGGAAAAGTGTTCATTATAGACATACAAATTACATACAACCGGAGTTGTAGTGTACCAGCTAAACTGAACAGTATTTGTAGCAGGTGATGTGATAACAACAGCCAGCAATGTCATGGAAATCGCAACAAAAAATAGTATGGCAAACAACATTTTCATACCAGATCTTCCTTTCAATTTTTAACTCTTCCTCTGTTCCTATTTTACCTTCTTTTTTCCCACTCCAAAGGAGTGCTCTTCATCGGTGAAATTGGTCGCACCGGTTCTCGAACAAAAATTGAGTTGCCAGCTGACAGCCTCGCGAGCGTCATGTTTTTTCTCGGACTCTCGGCTTCTCCTATTCTTATCAGGAGTTCGTATCACCGGCGAAGCCGGACACAGCGTCTTTCACTTCTTATAAGCATCTCCACGCTTGATTATATGAATAACAAGAATAACGAAGGTATTATTCTGAAGCTTGAATATAACACGGTAATCCCCAACCCTCAATCTTAATAGACCATAATACTTGCCTGTCAAGATCTTCACATCGAGGCGGGGCACATTTTTGTCCCCATTATAGTGATCTATGAGATTCAAAAACGCTTTGTCGATTCTTTTTTGAACAGTTCTGTCTAACTTATTGTATTCTTTTTGTGCTGCTGTTGTGAATTCAATCCTGTAACTCATGCCCATCTGCTATCTCCAGATCTTCTTTTGTCATTGCATCGAGAATTTTGGTTAGTTCAGCATTTTCTTCATCATCACAAGGCTCAACAGTTGACATGATCTTGAAATACAGGGTATTGTACCCTTCTGATTCTATGAATTTCCACAGGGAACGTTCAATGATTTCACTTGCGCTTTTTCCCAATATTCTTTTCAATTCATTGAGAACCTTCCAGGTTGAAGGTCTCATCATTATATTGTGTCGTTCTTTTATCTCATTCATACCATCACCTTCTTTACATATACACATAGTGTGTGTAGTGTGTATATTATAACATATTTCACAAAATTGACTAATGATTTCTCGGTAGCTTACACCACCGACGCAGCCGGGATCGAGTAGGAGGGGGGAATCCCCCCGTCCTCTCACAGAACCGTGCGTACGGGCCAACGTACACGGCTCATGGATTGAGTATCGGATTCTCCGACGGTGGTTAAGTACCATCATACTACCTCCGCATGGCCTTCAGAATAAGTCGCATATAACAGAATCGGTTTCTTCTTCCACACAGGCATCGGTTTTCTACCCCTTTCGAGGAATATGCCC
>NZ_JGCK01000082.1:0-1720 GCF_001639905.1 Kosmotoga sp. DU53
AGTTGCATGGGTACTGGGACAATCCGAGTTAACGAAGAGCTAATCGAAAAGACCAAAACTTTTGAAACGTTTTACAATGAAGAATATCCACACAGTGCACTAGGTTACAAGAGTCCCAAAGAGGTATTCGAAGAATCCGTGAGTCTACACAAAATTGCTTGATTTTTTGTCCAGTTTTTCGGGGTGCATTACAGAGTTTTCGGGCATGTCACATATTTTGTGTAAACTCCAAACTCCGGAAAAGATCAGACATAGGATTTCACCCAATCAAATTCTATCATCAAAGTGGCAAGGATTTTATCCCATTCGTTTATTCTCACGGTCCATTTTCTGGTTATGTTGTTAATGGCGAGATATGCAAGTTTCATGAGAGCCATATCATTGGGGAAAACACCTCTGTTCTTTGTTACCTTCCTGAGTTGGCTGTTCAGGGATTCTATGGGATTTGTCGTGTAAATCAATTTTCTAATTTCTTTGGGATATTCGAAATAGGTCGTGAGGGCTTCCCAGTTATCTTTCCAGCTTTTAATGCTGAATGGATACTTTTCTCCCCATTTCTCTTCAAAGGCCATAAGAGCATTCCATGCTGCTTCTTTTGTATCCGCTGTGTATACCGATTTCAGATCAGCAGCGAATTTCTTTTTGTCTTTCCAGGATACAAATTTCATGGAATATCTTATCTGGTGTACTACGCATCTCTGGATTTTAGCCTGGGGATATACCGCTTCTATTGCCTCTTCCATTCCCTTTAATCCATCTATTGAAAAGAACATTACACCTTTAACTCCTCGGTTTTTCAGTTCATTTAGCACACCAAGCCAGTATTTTGAACCTTCACTCTGAGCTATCCACATTCCTAGGACATCTTTCATTCCTTCCAGATTTACCCCAAAGGCTATATACAAAGCCTTGTTTCTTATCTGGTTGTTCTCAGAAACTTTGAAAAAGATAGCGTCCATGTAGATTATGGTATATACCTCTTCAAGGGGTCTGTTTCTCCATTCGGAAACAATAGGGATTATCTTGTCTGTTATCCTGCTTATACTTTCAATTGACAGTTCAGAACCGTATATGTCCTTAAGATGTGCCTGTATGTCCCTGTATGTCATTCCCCGGGCATACATAGACAATATCTGGTCCTCTATGGAAGCTATGCTTCGCTGGTGCTTTTTAACCACTATTGGTTCGAATTCACCTTTGCGATCCCTGGGAATCGAAAGTTCTATTTTACCGTAAGAGCTGTTCACTGTCTTTTTCGAATAACCGTTTCGTGAGTTATCCGTTTCTTTGTTTCTGTAGTCATGCTTAGAATAACCAAGTTCTTCTTCAAGTTCCGCTTCCAACATCTCTTTAATGATGTCTCCAAATAATTCCTTTACTAGATTTTCCGCGTCTTTTGTCGTTTTTAATTTCCTTTCTCGTACCAATCTCTTCATTGCTTCTCTGTCGAAGTTTCCCACTGTTCTCCCTCCTTAGCTTTTTGTTATTTTCTCATATTTCGGAGGGAGTTTACACAAAATTACTAACAGACCCGAGTTTTCCTTCTTCAGCGAGTCTTCGCGCATAACCAAGATGATGAAAAGTGATGGCAGATAATATCTTTTTATCCCCCCAAATTCTTGTTTTTCTCTTCAATTTCACTGTTCCCCATCTCGCTTCTACGTTTAAAATAACTGCTTCTATTTCTTCTCGTGTCCTTCCGCTTATTTTATTCAAATTG
>NZ_JGCK01000009.1:0-41834 GCF_001639905.1 Kosmotoga sp. DU53
TCAAGTTCCGTTTCCAGCATCTCTTTAATGATGTCTCCAAATAATTCTTTTACAAGATTTTCCGCGTCTTCTGTTGTCTTTAATTTCCTCTCTCGTACCAATCTCTTCATTGCTTCTTTGTCAAAGTTTCCCACTGTTCTCCCTCCTTAGCTTTTTGTTATTTTCTCATATTTCGGAGGGAGTTTACACAAAATTGCTAACAGACCCTGTTTTTTTGCATTTTTGGTTGATGTTGACATCCTCAATCCTTCCCCCCTTCGCAAGTAACAGGCCCTTTCGGTTCCTGTTACCCCCATCGCTCAAGGCGATAGTCCCTACTCCTTTCAGAGAGGTTCAACACTACTACGGGTTCATCTGCCATCCTCCTCCGCTTCACCGGTCCTTGGGTCTCCCCTTGTTCCGGCTTACCCATCTTGGGACGAGTGAGGACTTCCCCGGGTAAGACATACAGCTTTCATCCGAATCCTGCCATCCCAACCTGTAGAGTTGGAGTTCGGGCTTCCCCATGTAAGGCAAGGTTACCCTCTCTACCGGCCAACACTGGTTCACTTTCGTTCAGTTCCGGATTTTGCCTTAGGCTTCCTTCAGATTCACCGTTACCAGTGACACCCTTGCCCTCAGCTAATGCTTATCTCGCTCCCCGCATTCGGGACTTTCACCCTATAGTTGTATGTCATGCCGGGCACACCTTACCCACGCGCAGCGTGCTCACCAGCCGCGTAGCGGCACTCTCGGATCTCGATTCTCGGCTCTCGGTTTTTATACAGCATGCTGTGCCCTCGTGTGGTTCCATCGTGGTAACATCTTATGTTATAATGGTATCATCATGACACCAGCGAGGTGAACTATATGGACAAAAACGAAATCGTTGAACGTCTGGAAAGTTTTCAACAAAGGTTATTACAGCTGCTTCCACAGAAATTCAGGCCTGTATTCGATTCAATTACCCTCGACGCAAGAGCTTATTTAATAACCGGACCAAGAGGTGTTGGAAAAACCACATTTTTGCTATCCAGTATAAAAAACGTTCATGGTTTATATTTTTCCGCAGACAACCCAATTACACTTTCTATTCCTCTCTTCGATCTTGTCGAAGCAATCTTTATGCTAGGATACGAACAGGTTTTTATCGATGAAATACACAACGCTAAAGACTGGAGCATACATGTAAAAGCATTGTACGATTCTTTTCCAAACAAAAAAATCGTTATAAGCGACAGCAGTAGCGTGCTTCTCAGAAGAGGATTAGGTGATCTCTCAAGAAGGTTCCTGATAAAACGAATCCCTTTAATGTCTTTAAGAGAATACATCTATCTGAAGACAAATGTAACCCTGCCATGTTTTGACCCCTTTAGCTCAACACCTTCGGAAATGCTCACAAGCGTAAAAAATATCAACATAATGAAGGCATACCGGGATTATCTGAAAGAAGGGTTCAGACCAATTTTCTTAGAAGACTCCTATCCTGAAAGGCTCTGGAATATAATCGAAAAAATCATCTACAAAGATATCCCCTTCTTTGTCCCTCAACTTGCCGAAAACCACCTCCGTTTCATGAATGCGGTCATTGGACATCTCGCAGTATCTAAAATACCGACAGTCAATGTCAACAGCCTGTGCAGCAAATGGGAACTCGGAAAGAGGAAACTATACCAACTGCTCACCGCTATGGAACATACAGGATTGATAAGGATCATAAGAAAGAAAAACGACACAAAGGTAAACTCAATCGGTGCAAAGATCTTTCTCGAAGAGCCATCGATTTATTACCTTTTCGATGGCGAAATCGGAAACATCCGTGAATGCTACGTAACCACTCTTCTGCAAGAAAGCGGTAAAGCGGTATACGCATCAGATAATGAACAAAATGCTGATTTCATCGTCGATGGAATAAAACTTGAAGTCGGAGGAAAAAACAAAAACATAAAGGAAGCAGACTTCGTTATAAAAGATGATATCGATGTTCCCGTAAGAAACACCTTGCCAATGTGGACCCTCGGTTTTATGTATTAAGATTCACTTCGCGAAGCCTGTGCTCTGCCTCTCATCCCTTCACCCCCTTTTCTTTCATACTATCACTTCGTTATCTCTTGTCCTATTTCTTTAGGGGGTGATTACGGAGACAACCACGTAGTGGTTCGGAACAACTCCGAAGGAGTTCGCGTCCGCTGCCCTGCAGCGCACAGCGTCCGCAAGCGTCAACGTCGTGAGCCTCCTGAGCGCTGCTCACACTTCCGCCGCGTAGCGGCACTCTCGGATCTCGGTTCTCAGATTCTCGGTTTTATGTAGTATAATAGATATAAACCATAATACCGGGGGTAGGTATATGAACGAATTTACTCTGGCTGCAACGGCATCAAACCTCTTGCAAAGCCCGGGAGGTATTTCACCACTCATAAGTGTGAGCGTCAGCTATAGCAGCGCGATTCTCGGTGGGCTGCTTTCCTTTTTCTCGCCGTGTGTTTTGCCGCTGATCCCCATTTTCTTCGGGGTTCTGATGGCAGGTGCAGAAAGCGCAAAAGTGCGGTTTTTTAGAGGTTTGTCGTTCACCATTGGAATGTCTCTCTTTTTCTTCCTGTTGGGTACAGGTGCCGGAGGCCTGGGACAATTCATAAGAAGAAACGAAACGCTGATGAACATCCTCTCTGGCTCGCTGTTCATCGCCTTTGCTTTTATGTACTTATTTGAGGTAGGATTTAAGGGAGTGAGGGTAAACGCGTGGAAATTCAGCGGCAGTGTCTTTAGCGGTTTTCTTTTAGGTTCAGTTCTCGGCCTGATCTGGGTTCCATGTGCTGGCCCGATACTCGGCTCAATCCTGGTACTTGCTGCCAATCAGGGAACAGCTGCTAAAGGCGGAATGCTTCTTCTCACTTACTCTCTTGGTTTGAGCATACCTTTTCTGACCCTGAGCGGCGTTGTAGCAAAAATAACGTCCAGATTAAGTTTTGGAGGGGAATCGAAAGCCAGAAGGATTGTGAGGATCATCGTTTTCATACTGCTATTCGGTGCAGGAATTTTGACTCTCTTTGGCAAATTGAATCTATTGCAGTTTACAGCTTAGGAGGTAGGTAGAATGAAAAGGATAATGGTTCTATTTTCAGTGCTGGTTATTGCAACACTATCGCTGGCATACATCGGAAAACTCGATGATTTCAATGTTGGTATGAAACTCGCAAAGCTTGAAAAAAAGCAATTGATTGTAATGTTCTCGGACCCTTCCTGCTTTTACTGCACGAAATTCCAGAAGGAAACGCTTGTGAACGATAAAGTACAAGAACTCCTCAAAGCCGGGTATATATTCGTGGAAATATACCCCGGAGAAGAAGAGGCTACCATAGAGGTTAACGGAAAGACCTATAACTTTTCGTACTCAGAACTCTATGCCGCTTTTGAGGTCAGAGGCACACCAACGTTCTGGTTCTTCGATGAAAACGGTACTCCTATAACAAACCTACCGGGTTACGCTCCAGCGGATATCTTTGTAAAGGTACTACAATATATGGGTGAAAAGGCGTATAAGAAAGGCATTACCTTCGATGCCTATACAAAGCAGAATAGCGACTATATTGGAGAAAGTAAATTGATCAAGCTCACAAAGAAAGAAGCGGATTTCGTTCTTGAAAATGATCCTTTAGCCAGGACGCACACCGGAGAGTTTGACAGATACACCATCTGGGTAACGGAAAATGAAGCGCTTGCCAGTGAACTCATATCCAAAGGAGCTTTCAGGGTTATCCTGGTAATTGAATAACAACTCAATACTGTACGGCTTTCCCTCGAAAAAACACCTATAACTAGCTATTACTCCTGAACACACAGCTGTTGTGTTATACTACATGTGTGAGAAAAATTGTTCTCACACTTTTATTGCTGTACATCAACAAAATTGACAAACACCGTATCCTGAAAATAACAGCAAAGATATTATGCAAAAAAATACGTCAATAGAAAATCCAAAGGGGGAGAAAACAAATGTCCTTCAAGAAAACCAGGATTCAACTTGCACGGGAAGCCTTCAAGAGAAGAGACCTTTCCTTACACCAGATGGCCCACGACCCCAAAAAGATCGGTCAGGAGCCCTGGCACAAAACGGAAGCGGGAAGATACATAGGATCCGCTGTATATGGTGCCAGTGATGGCATAGTGACTACCTTTGCAGTTGTCGCCGGTGTCGCCGGAGCTCAGCTTGACCCAAAAATAGTTCTCATAATGGGGTTCGCCAACCTCTTCGCTGATGGATTTTCCATGGCTGTTGGAGATTACCTGTCAGAAAAATCCGAACAGGACTATATAAAGAGTGAACGTGAGCGTGAAGCCTGGGAAGTGGATGTTAACCCGGAAGGTGAACGCGAAGAAATAAGAGAGATATACAAACGAAAAGGTTTGAAGGGTGAAAAGCTCGAACAGATGGTTGAATTGATCACATCGGACAAAGAATTGTGGATTGATACCATGATGAAGGAAGAGCTCGGGATCATGGAAGATGAAGGAAGTTCTCCACTGAAAAGCGCTATCGTAACCTTCCTCTCTTTCGTTATCGCGGGATTCATGCCTTTAGTGGCTTACGTCTTCGCTTCTCTCGTACCCTTTTTCTCTCAGAACATGTTTTTATCAGCGAGCTTAATAACGGCAGCAACTTTGTTTGTCGTTGGATCGCTGCGGCAGATGGTTACTGGAGTAAACTGGCTCATAGGCGGGCTTGAAATGTTGCTTGTGGGCGGACTTTCGGCAACGGTGGCTTACGGTATCGGGTATCTTTTAAGAACGGTATTCAACGTTGTAATTTGAAAAACTCCTCCGATACCTTTTCAAAAACCTCCGTCGTAGCTCTATCGATATTACAGACACGTATCAGCGATAAGGGCGTATCCCTGTAATTTTCAAAGTAATATTCGACAGCCCTGAAAAAGCATCGTGCGCAAAGATCCTTTGGAACACCAAATATACCTGAAGATACCGCTGGAACTGACAGGGTTTTGACACCGAGTTTTCCGGCGGTTTTAAACGCATTTAAAAAGCTCTCATAGAGAAGCTCTTCCACGTTCTCCTGTCCGTAACGGGGACCGTAAACGTGAATGATGTACTTAGGATGAAGACTCCCGGCACCGGTAACAGCCACCTCTGAAACCTCAAGAGGGCCGTTTTTTCTGATAATCCTATCACTCTCCTCCTGTATTATCTTCCCCCCAGCCCTTAAAATGGCGCCAGCAACCCCACCGCCATGCCTGAGATAACCGTTGGCGGCGTTCACTATGGCATCCACTTCCTCTTTAGTTATATCGCCCTGTACTATCTGAATTATTTTTCCATCCTCCAATACAATACTCTTCACCATCATCATCCCCCCAAAGAATCGATAAGTTCAGAAACGAGCTATCAGCCCGCCGCGGTAAAACACTGGTGCAATCCTCATTCGCTCTTTCTCCTGAGATTGCTAACCATCTTAAAATATATTATCCATCCAACTTTTCTTTTCGATTGCTTTCTTTTCCCTCATCTCAAGCCTTGTCTGTTCAATTCTTATTATAAGATATTCCGTTACATAAATGAACAGTAAAAACGTTCTCTATCTCAGGCGATGATGTGTTGTATCCTGCCAATGAAACCTCTACTTTTCGGCAACTAAAATAAAAAATCTGGCGAACCACTCTATGAGTGACTCGCCAGATATGTTCTACTCTCAATCATAGCGGTAAATGCAGCCAGCTGAACACCCCTATCATCTTTAAGCTCATGTAGATCATTACAACTATGAAAGCGTATTTCAACTGTTTGGCTGGCAGTTTATGGGCAGCCTTTACCCCAATTTGAGCCATGGGAACACTCGTTCCCGTTAACAGAATCCATTGCAGAAGGTTAACATACCCTATGGAGTATGCAGGCAATCCCGAAACGTTCAGGCCATTGATCACGTAAGATAAAATTCCACCGATCGAAGTAAATATCATTAAGGCTGTCGATGTTCCAACCGCCTGATGCATCTTGAATCTTAAAGCAATAACCATTACTGGTATCATCAATACACCGCCACCTATCCCGATAATCCCGGACACTATACCTAGTGGAAACCCCCATAGTATGTAAGTCAGAACACTGTCAACAGGTTTACTTTCCACCTTGATAGGTTTAGCCGTTAGCATCCTGATAGCACCCGCCAGGATCGCCAACCCAAAAGCTATTTTTAGGAAGTTACCGGGCACATGTGTGGCGATAAACCCGCCAACAAACGCTCCTGCTAGTCCCGTCAATCCAAGAACGATACCCGCTTTCCATAGAACCGCTTCTTTGCGGTGATGCCCAAATGCACCGCTGATCGCCGTAGGCAAAACAACCAAAAGATTCGTCCCGAAGGAAACTCGAATAGCTATTGTGGGATCAACTCCTATGGAGGTTAACACCCAGAACTGAACGGGTACCATGAGAAAGCAACCACCTACGCCAAGAAGCCCGGAAGCAAAGCCAACACCAGCCCCGGTAATCAGAAGAATCACAATATGTATCATTTGCATCTGCACAATTAGCTCCTCCTTTCAGTTATCTCATCAAATTCGTTGCCTTTTCAGCCAGACTCTTCGGAGGAGCTCATTCCCCAACCATCCCACCAGCATTTACACACACACGCATGCATTATCCTTATTCAGACTTCCTCCCTTTTTTCACAAGATGTTTATACTTATGGTGGTTTGCATCAAAAACATATATATGTTAATTTCACCCTTCTATATTTTATTCCCTCAATGTTTTCATTTTTGTTTTGATTTTTAGAACAAAAGAGAAAAAACAGCGAGAAGGCTGCTATGCAGCGACATAAAACGTTGTGGGTTGTAGGTTGTACGTAAAAAACGAGAATCCGAGAACCGATAGCTGCTGCGCAGCCGAGGCTTGCAACGCTGTCAGCTGGTAGAGCGACGCTTGCGAGGCTGAGGCTTGCGGACGCTGATTAAAAGCCGAGATTCGTTCGCGTGGGTAAGCCCTGCTATGCTGGGGTAAGCCTGACTACGTCAGGGGTGCGAACTGCTTCGCAGTTGAAAAAACCGTCATTCTGGAGATGTTCTATCCAGAATCTTGTTTTTCAAGTACAAGATCCTGAATCAAGTTCAGGATGACGGGTGTACGAAAAATCGTAGATTCGACCGGCTGCGCCGGTGCTTCGAACTCCTGGTAAGAATCGAGAGTCCGAGAGTCGGAGAACCGAGAGCTGCTGCGCCGCCGAGGCTTGCAACGCTGTCAGATGGTGGAGCGACGTTCGAAGACTGTAAAAAGCGAAAATGTTTGTCGTCTTTACCATCTCGGATTCTCGGTTCTCGGCTCTCGGTTTTTATACAGCATACTGTGCCTTTTATTATGCCAGATTTTCTGCAAACCTGATAATACAAGACGTTTGCGAAGGCTGGGCACTGCTACGCAGCTCTCGATCCTCACACGCAATCTACAACCCACAACGGTTCTATACCCTGTGCATCACTCGAATTTCTTCAACCCTTTCCATAGCTGTTCGAGACGGGCTTTTACGCTCTTTTCCCTGCCGTTTTCCGTGGGTTTGTAGAAAACCATGTTTTTTATTTTATCGGGAAGATACAGCTCCCGGGAAAAGCCACCGGAGTCGTGGGGATAGTTGTAGTCTTTCCCGTAGCCCATTTTTTTCATCATGTCTGTAACCGGGTTTCGCAGTTTCAAGGGAACCTCTAAGTTGGGATATTTTTTTATAACTTCCCGAGCGGCTTTCTGCGCGAGATATACTGAATTGCTCTTTGAAGCAACGGAAAGATAGATCGCAGCTTCTGAAAGATTCAGGGTACATTCCGGAAGCCCCACCCTCTCCACAGCCTGAAACGCCGATACAGCGACCAGCAGCGCCATGGGATCGGCCAATCCTATATCTTCGGAAGCGAGTATAACCATCCTTCGGGCTATGAATTTGGGATCCTCACCAGCTTCGATCATGCGCATCATGTAATAAACGGCAGCATCTGGATCGCTGCCGCGCATACTTTTTATGAATGCTGAAATAAGGTCATAATGTTCTTCTCCGGCTTTTCTGTAACGCTTATGGGAGATGATGGGCAGTTCGTCGAGTATGTCAACATCCAGTTCTTTGTACCCCATCGCGGCGGCGTTTTCATAGAGCGTTTCAAGGAAATTCAGTGCGACCCGCGCATCACCGCCAGCATTTTCTGCCAATATCCTAACAAGGTCTTCCGATATGGCTATGCCCAGCGATGAAAGCCTTTCGTCTTTCTCAAGGGCTCTGTGAAGGAGTTGAACCGTATCTTCCGGTGAAAGCTGCCTCAACACGAGCAGCCGGCACCGGGAAAGGAGCGCTGGATTGACTTCGAAACTCGGATTTTCCGTAGTAGCACCGATCAGGGTAACTGTTCCATCTTCAACCACTGGAAGGAAGACATCCTGCTGCGTTTTGTTGAGCCTGTGAATCTCATCTACGAAGAGGACGAGATGTTTACCGTATTTCCTTAGTTGCCTCGCCCTCTCGAAGATTTTCTTTAGATCCGCTGTTCCCTGCAGGCTTGCGCTGAAAGCGACGAACTCGTATTTGTCATCTGCCAACGACTCTTTAATGAGCCTCGCGATCGTTGTTTTACCCGATCCCGGAGGGCCAAACAGGATCATTGAGAACACATAGCCGCTTTCTACTGCCCGGCGGATTATCCCGTTTTTTCCGGTAAGGTGTTCCTGGCCAACCAGATCGTCAAAGTTGCGGGGCCTCAGGCGCTCACTCAGAGGCACCCATTTCTGTTCTGAAGAACTCAACTGTTTTCACCAGCCCATCTTCGAGTTTCACAGTGGGTTCCCAGCCCATGAGCTCTTTCGCTTTGTCCCACTTCAAAATGGATTTTCTCAAATCGCCGGGTCTCGGGTCAGCATACACCGGTTCTTTCTGGTAGCCTGTAATCTCTTTTAACAAAGCGAAGAGTTCGTTTACAGATGTTCCGATACCCGTGCCTATGTTTATCACTTCGTTTTCCACTTTCTCCATGGCGAGGACGTTCGCGTGTGCAACATCGCCGGCATAAACATAATCCCGGACATTTTCACCGTCACCGAAGACAATGACCTCGTCGTTAGCCAGCATCCTCTTTGAAAAGATCGCGACCACGCCAGCCTCGCCGTGAGGATCCTGCCTTTCGCCGTAAACGTTGGCGTATCTCAACGCAACGTATTTGAGCCCGTACTGCTCGCTGTAAAACCTCAGATAATTCTCAACGGAAAACTTGGCTATGCCGTACGGACGAAAAAGGCTTCGGGAATTCTTTCTCCGATGTGGGAATTTCCGAGACATCGTCTCCATAGATAGCGCCGCCGGTAGAAGAAAAGATGAATTTCTCGACACCGTACTTAACCGAAAGGTTGAGCAGGTTCAACGTCCCTAATATGTTGATCCTTGCATCTTCGATGGGATCTTTCACGGATTGCGATACGCTTATCTGTGCCGCCAGGTGAAAGACATAACGGGGCTTATGGAGCATGAAGACGCGTTCCATCATCTCGAGATCCGTTATATCCTGCTGGTAAAACAACGCTCTTGGGTCGAGATTTTCGATTTTTCCTGAGGAAAGATTATCGATAACGATGGGCCCCATATTCATCTCAATCAGCTCGTTAACAACGTGAGATCCTATAAAACCTGCACCGCCTGTAACCACAATATTTTCCATTTTAACCCTCCTAATCCTCCAAAGAAATCTCTCTTCCGTTTATCACCTGATCGTACATTTTTCTCACCTTCTGTATATCCTCCCAGGTAAGCCTTTTTGGGGAACCCGGTGCCGTGGACGGGTTCCTCAAAAGATAGCTGGGATGGAACATTCCAAAGACCTTTATGCCCCAATGCCAATCGAAGAGTTTTCCCCTGTATTTGGTAATCTGGACCTTTTCCGATTCGAGAAATGCTGCCAGAGCAGTCGCGCCAAGACACACGATGAGTTTGGGTTTTATCACCGCAAGCTGTGATAAAAGATAAGGCTCACAGGCCTTCATCTCCTGGAGGGTTGGTGTCCTGTTGTTTGGCGGTCTGCATTTCACTATATTGGTGATATAAACATCCTCTCTCGAAAGTCCCACTGATTCCAGTATTTTTGTGAGGAGTTTTCCCGCTCTACCAACAAAAGGGCGTCCGGTGGCATCTTCATCTGCTCCAGGGCCTTCTCCTACAAAGACCACCGGCGAATCCAAAGAGCCTTCACCCGGAACAACGTTCGTTCTGGTCAGATGGAGAGGGCACAAGTTGCACTCCTCGATTTTTCGTATTATTCCCATCATAAGTTCTTTCTTTTTCACATATTCGGTCATTATACTTCCACCTCTCGATCAGAACTTGAATTTAAAGAACGGTTTATAGCCTTGCGAAAGCCCAAAGACGAGGTATCTGTCGGGCATCGCTTTGATGTAATATTTTAACCCGAGGAAATTCAAAACATCCGCTAAAGAAGTAGGACTGAGGTTAAGTTCCAGAATTCCTTCTAAAGCCATACAATGCAAATCTATATACAGAGGTTTTTCTTTTCTGTAAAGCTCAGACCAGTCTAAATATGATCCCGGAGATAGCCCTATCTGGAGATAACTTTCTCCTTCTTTTAACTGCAATTTGATATGCCGGAGCAGGCTCTTTCCCAGTCGAAGATCGTTCATACTCAATATAAAGTAATTCTTCAGGGTTTCCTCTTTTCCAAAACTAACGCTAATACCGTAATCCTCAAAGGATTTGCCTGTACCGCTAACAAGGGTTTTGCCATCGAAAACAACCTTCTGAACGCCTATCGCATATTCGTATTCTCCTGTCGGCTCTCCCGTTGAGGAAGCTGAAGCGCTTGCCAGATAAAAACCTTCCAATTTCACATTGCTAAATTTGAGGCTCGCGATATCCGTATAGAAAAACTTTACGTACTTTGGCGTGGTGGTATATAACACCTCAAAGGTGCTGAAATACTTCGCAGGGAAGGCTTTATAATTGTCGTATTTGCTGAATCTCGCATACCCCGTCGTAAAATCTATAACGGCTTTATTTATCGAGAAAGCTGGCGTACTGAATTCACCCAGCTCCAACCTTATCCTATCAAAATAATTCTTTTTTCTGTACACGTATGGATAGGAAAACTTCAGGGATGTTTTGAAATCATCACCGATACGCAGTGTGGTATTCAGGGAGATCTTATTTTCATCTTCACCATCCTGATCGATATCAGCTGTCCAGCCAAGATTGAAGGTGAAACCATAAGATCCTTCTTTATATTCTATCTTCTCGTTTCCCTCAATATTTCCAAAACTTCCTGTTGACCAGTCGTAAACGGTCTTCATTTTGTGACTAAAGGATCCGGCGGCAAGGCTAAACTCCAAAGAGGTTTCCGTTGCACTCAATCCCTGCAATTCACTATCGGTCTTGTAACTTAATGAAACCGGATCTTTAGCTATTTTTCCTGATATCTCCAGTGTTCCCGTACCGAAGAAGGAAGCATCTCTTGTGGGGAAGAGTCCGCTGTAATCTACATTCATGTTGTAATTTACATCAACAATTCCTGTTTTGAGCTTTGCAGTTAACCTGCCTGGATGGGTCAACTCCATATCATTGAATATCCCGGAGAATAGATCCGATGGGCTCGCAACAGCGGTGGGATTGTACTCAATACCGGCAGAAAAGCCCTTCAACGGGGTTAAATTGAAAGAATTCTTCAGGCTCAATTCCATTCTATCTTCGCTGAGATAATCTGAAATACTGGAAAGATCAAAGCTAGCCGGTGCATCCTTTGTCAGTTTCCAGCTGAACTTCGGAACAATGGAACTGGAAAACCCTCCCCCTTTAAACTCGTAATCCAGCAGTTTAAGCGTTCTGGATAGAGCATTATCCGCTGTTAACGCCCAGCTGTTGTCTTGATACAGGGCATAGATTATACTGGAATTGAAGTCTAACCAGCCTTTGTAGCTTATCTTAAAGGGTTCTATCCAGAAGAGTTTTGGGTGTTCCTGTTGATAAGAGCTGTCTGTGGAATAGTCCAGAGCGTAGTTACCGCTGATCATTAATTTCGAGTCCTTCGACGTGTAACTGAATCTGTTCTTCCCTATGTTTTTCGTTGTATAAGGCATTTTGATATTCACGGTCATATCAGAAGCATCGAAGGTACTCTCAATATCACCGGTTGTGGTAAAACGCCCTAACTTCACCTCATAACGTTTGGCCTCGAAAATGAAGTCTTCGATGTTCTCTGGTGCTAAAATCTCTCCCCAACTTGAGGATGTTGACTCAAGCTTGAAATTGAATGACTGCAATTTTGTGGTTAATATATCTGTATCCAGTTTCAAACCGGTCAATGACAACGTCCCGGTGACAGTGTATGTTGGAGCCGGTATTGTTATCGATGTCGATACATCAGATGTTTGATCTTCTGTATATTCAATAAATCTTTTTGCATTCAGGGATCCAGAAAGCGTTTTCATGGCGAAAGAACCTGAACCGACTTTCATCGAAAAGTTCGCCGGTACCGAAAGTTTTGTCAGGGCTGCATTCCAGAGATAAAGTTCCGCATCTTCTCTTTCAAACAATGCTCCGGAGAATCCAAGGTAGTACTCAAGATCCTTTGAACGATTGCTACCGGTGATGTTAAAGAGATAAAGCTTATCCATTCCAAAATCGCCCTTCAAAGTGAAAGCGTCTGCAGCAACGGATTTGCTGCCCACTTTTTTATTTGCAAAAGAGATCCTCTTAAAAGGTTCTTTTAGTAGTTCTGAAGGTGTTCCAGATACGGCGAGAAGGTTCAGCCTGTAATTCGGAAGGAATCCAGGTTCATAAAGTGCGTATCCACCCCAGCTTGCCGGTGAGCCATCTCCGTACTGACCGAGTAATCTCAATGTTCCAAATTCTTGCGCCGGCTCAACCTTCGCGGAAAGAGTGAAGATATCATCAGTTGATTCCCAGTCCCTTTCCCAGGATAGAGCAAGAAGCAACCAATCGATATCGAGATAGCGCAGGGTTGTGATCGTTTTCTTTTCCTGAATCGAGCTCAAATCAACCTGAAACGGCCGTCTTTCAGGATCATCCAGAGGAAAATAGTACCACGGAAGATAAAAGACCGGCACATCGAGAATCTTCATAAGCAGGTTTTTCACGATCACGTATTTTCCCGGTTCAACCTCAGCAGAACTGACGACAAAGCGATAATGAGGATGATCTTTGAGGTCACATGTCGTTAGATAGCCTTCTTTGAGCATCAACGTAGGAGTGGGTTCCATGGTGGATTCGGCAAGTTCCCCATAAACAAAAAAAGGGATCTTCTCCTCACTTTTATCGGATATTTTGAATTCGGTACGGGTTCGTACCTTCATCACTTCGATGGTCTCTTTGGTAAGATCAATTATAAGCCTCTGAGCTTCTATTATCTTTTCATCGCTGTGCATCACGACATTTCCCCAGAAGGAAATGGAAAGAGGTGTTTCATCTTTGAGTAATATAGAAGCATTTGAAGCACTGACTGTAGCGTTGAAACCCTCTGAAGTATATGTGAATTCCACACCATTGGTAAGGTATATCTCCCTACCCGAACCACTGACATCCCCGGCGGTGATACTCACCTTAGCACTAAAAGCAACTGTAAAAGAGAATATGAAGAGAAGCAGTACACCGAATCTGAAAAACCTCGAGAGGAATTCCCCCAATCTGTAAGAAGCCCTTGTGTCTATCAACAAGTATGTGATGATGCCGGTGATGGCAAAGATTATATTCGGAATCCAGGGGGCAAAGGCTGGATTCAAAAGATCCTCTTTTCCCATGGCGCTCAACCACGCACCCGATCCTTGATAGATGACGATCAAAATAAAAGTCAGGATAACCGACCAGGACTTTGAACGAAGGTTGAAGATCAACGAAAGGGGAACACCTATCATGACTATGACGAGCGGAGCAAGGGATAGAGAGTATTTTTCCTGAAGTGCAACTATCAGCGATGATGTTCTAACACCCAGTCTTGAAAAGGACGCGATTTTCTTTTTCAGCTCCGCACTTGTCATTTCCCTGGGGGATTTCGATTGCCTTATGTATTCCTGTATATCTGAGCCAAAATCCAGTTCGAGGGATTCAAAGCTCATATCGAAAGTCAGAAATCCTTTGGAATCCAGCTCGAATACCCTTCCGTCGTGCATTATCCACTTATCGCCCTCTTTGGTCGCGCTTTTTGCACTGGTTACGCGCGTCTTTCCCCCGGAAAGGTCATAGAGCAATATTTTCTTCAGTTCGCCGGTTTCAGGATCTATCTTCTTTATATACAAATATCTCCCTTTACCGTCTTCCATGAAAGCGTTCTCCTTTAATGTAACCTCGGGTCTACGGTATATAAATCTCGCCTGCGCTTCGTAGGCTTTTCTGTTGGCGTAAGGTACAATATAGTCGTTAAAGAGATAAGTAATACCGCTCAAAAGAACCGCAAAAATGACAAAGGGCAAAACGACGGTTTTCAAGGTAATACCGTGGGTCTGAAGGGCAATCAATTCATTATCCGATTGCATCCTCGAAAGTGTCCAGAATATAGCAAGCAAAACACCAACCGGTATCCCGAGAACAATAAAGTAAGGGAGATTGTAGTATATAAGCAGAAAGAGTTTATCTATTCCAACCTTGTACCTGACAATTAAGTCTGAAAGCTGATAAAGGAGTTCCAGACTCACAAAAATCAGAAATCCCCCGAGACCTATAAAAAAAGCACCCATGGACTGCTTGAAAATATATTTGATGAGTATCCGCAAGATCCGTCCCCCTCTGAATCCAGCCTATACACTACCGTTTTCCGATACTTCTTCCAGCGTGTCGTTAGCGCAGTGGTAGTATTTTCCCTCTGCTACATACATACTGCTCTCTATGATTTCAGTGCAGAGATCTCCTATCTCTTCAAGAAGCCTGAATATAGTCAGCAATTCGATTGCCCTTGAAACAAGTTTGGGAGATTCTTCCATAACGATCTTGAGCTCTTTTTCAACCTTATCCAGCATTTTATCAACCCTGTCGTCCTGCTCGCAGATCATTTGAGCATCGCTGAGGGAAGGATTTATAAGGTTATCTACCGCGTCAGCCAGCATCTTGTCCACTGTATCTATCATCTTTTTCAGGGTTTCATAAAAACCGATTGGTGGGTGCTTCGTAAGAAGAAGTGATTTGTTCGCCAGCGTAATGCACTTCTCCCCGATCATCCTCAACGTACGGGTTATATTGGCAGCCATTACAAGAAACCTCAATTCCCTTCCCATGGGCGTCAGCGTTCCCACAAGCCCGACGACTTTATTCTCAACAGAAAAGGCATGCTGATCCAGTATCGAAATGGAGTATAGGACATCCCGCGCATGATGTTCATTTCTGCTTAAAATAGCCAGAGAACATTTAGAAAAGAGGTTCTGGACGTAACGCGCCATATTTATTATTTCATGCTTGGTTTCCTCGTATCTTTCTCAGCCCTTTTTAGAGATCATCTTTAAGCCTCCCGCCAAAGGCAAGCTTTCTCTTCAATACACGTACAAAATCAAAACCGGCATCCCTTAAGAGTTTCACTTTTTTACCGGAAATTCCCGCAACGATCTCATCGCCGTCCCGCAGCACGGCTGTCAGTATTCCATCAAGGTAGAGTTTCATCGGGGCATTCTTTCCGTCAATCACTGTAACCTTTGTTTTTCTTGTGGAATCCACTATTATCGACCCGACAAAGGGGTTGTGAGGGGCAACGGGTGTTACCTGATAAACCTTTGCCATCGGATCTACCAGAGCACCGCCAATAGAAAGGTTGTAAGCCGTTGAACCAGTACCCGTGGACAGAATCACGCCATCACCGACGATTTTGTAAGCTGAAAAACCTTCTATTTCTACCTCTAAAGAGGTTGTACGGCTCGGATCGCCCCTTTCCACGGCACAATCATTGAGAACCTTATAACGTTTCTCCTTAAAGCTCACCTCAAGGAGATAGCGCTCTTCCATATGAAGCCTGTTGTCAACGAACTTTCCTATGGCACTTTCCAGTTCTCCGAGCTCAAAAGCCGCTAAAAAGCCAACACTACCGACCTTAAAGCTCAAAATCGGGAGATCGCGCTCAACAGCAAAGGGAACGGCTCTCAAAACCGTTCCATCGCCACCAAAGGTCATGATCACTTCTGGTTCGTAATCGTGATTTTGTTTCCCGGAAAAGGTATCGCCGATGAAAACATCTATGTTGAAAGATCCCAGAAAGGAAATTATCTTCTGAATCATCTCTTCATCGAGTCGTTTGTGGTTGAAAAACACAATGGCTTTCAATTGATCACCTCACAAACCGGAAGCAGCACGGATAACATACGACAGGTCAAAGAGAGAACCCACCAGGAACTGATCTATAAAAACCAGCACGAGTATGGCAACAAGAGGCGTATAATCCACAATTCCACTTCTCAAAAAAGGAAAGACCTTTCTCAATGGTCTTTCAACAAGGTCACTCAAGGCCTGAAAAAACATTCTGAAATTGCCGTAGTAATTTGGATTCAACCAGCTGAACAGAGCTGAAGCGATAACCGCGAAGATCTCAAACTCCACGAGAATCCTCAACACAAGAGCAACAGCATAAACAAGATTCGCAAGGACGAACATTTTCCCTCCTCCTTAGTCCCCTGTACTATCCCATAATGGACCGATCCCGTTAAATCTCGCAATACCGAGATGGCGGTAAGCTTTTTTCGTTGCCATACGGCCTCTGTTCGTTCGAACTATGAAACCGCTTTGCAACAGGTACGGCTCATATACCTCGCTTATCGTATCAGCTTCGATACCCACCGAGGCCGCGATGGCTTTGAGACCAGCAGGTCCACCTTCGTAATTCTCAATAAGAACCCTCAAGATCTTCCTGTCCATATCGTCGAGGCCTTCAGCGTCGATCCCCATGATCTTCATGGCATCCTCTACGGTCTTAGAGAGAATCTTCCCCGTACCGTCAACGGTGGCCAGATCCCTGACTCGTCTCAAAAGCCTGTTGGCGATTCTCGGCGTGCCTCTGGACCGGGAAGCGAGAAGCTCGGCAGCTTCGTCATCTATCTTCACTTCAAGCAGTCGCGCCGATCTCTTTATTATCTGCTTCAGCTCATCCGGGGTATAAAACTCGAGTTCGAGAACCATGCCGAACCTGTTCCTGAGCGGTGCGCCGATCAAACCTGAACGCGTTGTTGCCCCTACGAGCGTGAAAGGAGCGAGATCGAGCCTTATGGAACGCGCACTGGGGCCTTTCCCGATCATAATATCCAGCTTAAAATCTTCCATCGCAGAGTAAAGGATCTCCTCGATAGCACGGCCAAGGCGATGTATCTCATCGATAAACAACACATCGCCTTCCTCAAGGCTGGTAAGTATGGCAGCGAGATCGCCCTGCTTTTCTATGACGGGCCCGCTGGTAACGTAGATGTTCGTTCCCATCTCGTTGGCGATGATGTGGGCTAAGGTAGTTTTACCGAGCCCGGGCGGCCCCGCGAGCAAAACATGATCCAGGGCTTCGTTCCTGACTTTCGCTGCCTCTATGGAAATCTTCAGCCTCTGTTTGACGTTCCTTTGGCCTATATATTCATCCAGCCTCTGAGGCCTTAATGTCCGCGTTAACTGTTCCTCACCAATATCTTTTGGAGTAAGAAATCGTTCTTCCATTTTATCTCCTCACGGATGAATTCTGTAAAGTGTTCTTGCAAAGGGGATCGCTTCCCTTACATGTTCCAGCCCGGCTATCCAGGCCACGACCCTCTCGATCCCCATGCCGAATCCGCTGTGCGGCACAGAGCCGTATTCACGCAAATCGAGATACCAGCTGTAGGATTCCACATCAAGGCCAAACTCCTTGATGCGCTCTATAAGCAGTTCTTTATCCCAAATCCTCTCAGAAGCGCCGATTATCTCGCCGTAGCCTTCCGGAGCCAGCATATCGTCACAGAGAACCACGTCGGGATTCTCAGGATCGGGCTGCATGTAAAAGGCCTTCATCTTTCTCGGGTAGCGCTCGACTATAACAGGCTTATCGAATTCCTCAGCTATTGCCGTTTCCTCGTCACCGCCGATGTCGTCTCCCCAATCAACGTTAAATCCCTTCTTCTGAAGGAGCTTTATCGCGTCGGTGTAGGTGATTCTGGGGAACGGCGCTTCGATCTTCTCGAGTTTAGAGATATCCCTTCCAATGGCGTGCAGATGATTAGCAGCACGTTCGATGGTCTTCTGGACAACGTACGAAACGAGTTCTTCCTGAAGTTTCATGTTGTCCTCATGCTGGTAGTAGGCAACCTCCGCTTCGTTCATCCAGAATTCTATAAGATGCCTTCTCGTTTTTGACTTCTCCGCCCTAAAGGTCGGTCCAAGGTTATAAACCTTCCCGAGAGCCATACAGGCGGCCTCAAGGTAAAGCTGCCCCGTCTGGGCGAGGTACGCCTTGCCGTAGTCGAAATAATCGATTTCGAAACAGTTTCCCGCACTTTCACCGATAGATCCGGTGAATATTGGTGTGTCGATGAGCACAAAACCGCGCTCGTTATAGAAATCCCTCACGGCCCTGATTATCTCATGCCTGATGTGCAGGATGTGGAATTGCCTCTTTGATCTCAACCAGAGATGTCGATGGTCCATGAGATAATCGATCCCGTGGTCGGGCTTGTTTATCGGGAAATCCTTTTCAGGCTGGTGAACCACTTCTATTTCATCAATGAGCAGTTCAACACCTTCGGGAGCCCTGGGATCTTCCCTGACGATTCCGCGAACGATTATGCTCGACTCCATCTTCAGCTTTTTCGCCAGTTTGAAGAGTTCCTCGGATACCGAAGAGCGTTCGACAATTCCCTGAACGAACCCGGAACCGTCTCTCAAAGCGAGAAAGTGTATCTTACCACTCGAACGTTTTCTCCTGAGCCAGCCGCGTATCTCGACCCTTTCGCCGATGTGGTCTTTCAGATCACGTATATAAACCCAGTTCATTCAAACACCTCCAGATCCGCGTTCTTTTCCCGTTCCTTTCTTAGATTATAACAAAAATCCCCGGGACATTTCCCGGGGATTTTTGTAGTATGAAAATCTTGTGATTATGGAATAGCGTTAAAAGCTTTCAAAGCAGCCACAATACCAATAAGAGTTCCTAAAATTCCAAACCCAAAAGCCCACTGCGCCATGCTTTCGGCATTATTTACCCTTACGTTCGACGGTACGTCCTTTTCAAGAGCCTTAAGCTCACTGTCAAGCTGTTCAATTTTGCTGTTCAATTCGGCAACGGCTTTGTTCAAAGCCGCAACGTCAGCCTTTGATCCATTAAGGGTGGTAACGCTGGCTTTCAGGTTTTCAACCTCATCTTTTAGAGCAGCAAGATCTGCTATTTTACCTTCGAGATCCTTTATTTTCTCTCCCTGATTCGCAACATCTTCGTTTAGACTGTCAAAGTACGCGTAGCCGTCACCGAAGGTTTCTTCAAGGGTTGCTATAAGATTATTAAGCTTTCCTTCAATCTTGTTTACAGAAGAGAGCATTTCTTCGGAAGCTAAGGATTTCTCCATATCATCCAGGCGCTTCTTTAATCCCAGAACCTCCATCTGAAGCCCTGAAATGCTCGTGTTCATTTCTTCAAGATCTTTGACTGTGGCGTAGTCTTCGAGTTTGCTGCCAAGATCCTTCCAGGTGACAAACTCAGAGAGCTTAGCCTCTACCCCGGCCATCCTGTCTTCAAGGGCCTTGAACTCTTCTGTTTTAACAAAACTGCCCGTTAAATTCCAGAGCGACTCAACCTTGTTTTCCAGGGTTGCGACTCTATTTCCAGCAGCTGTGATTCTTTTGGAAAGCCCACTGATCTCATTGGAGTGGCCGAGAACGCTTTCATTCAGCGTTTTCAGATTGACCTCGATCTCTGATAACGTGGCATTCAGTGTCTTTTCGAGAACATTGACGTTTTCAGACAATTCACTGAATTTCCCCTCCAGATCGCGCTTTAGCTCGGCAACGCTTTCACCAAAACTCTGGAGTTTATCAAAAAATTTCTTTAAATCGGTTCCTTCTCCCAGAGCCGGTATAATCCCTTTGCTCTGAAGATCAGCAACCTCTTTTTCGAGTTTTTCCAGCCTGCCGAGAATATCGGCAAGATCGATGTATTCGCCTTTCTGGTCTTTGAGAATCGTTTCGAAAATACCGAGCTGTTCTCTGATCTTTTCGAACGCTTCACCTGAAACCGCTTCGGTTGTACCGGAAGCGATCTTTTCATCCAGATAGGTAAGAAATTTGTCAAGAAGAACTGCCGCCTGGTAACGCGTCAGCGGATCGTTCCCTTTGAAGTAGTACAGTCCTCCCTCAGATATACCGCTCAAAATACCGAGATCCGTCAGCCTGACGATGGAATCATAGGCCCAATGACTCGGTGAAACATCCGTATAAACGGCCGCAAAGGCAAATCCTGCAAGCAGCACGAAAATCATAAAGGGAGCCAGGATCTTCAATTTCATACATTCACCTCCCAATGGCATATTCGCTTAAAATTCTACCATAAAATGTCATGCCTATTGTGGTCAATCGTGGTAATATTTAAAATCAGGAGGTGGCAACATTGAAGAAGAGAACACATACCTGCGGAGAGTTGAGAAGTGAACACGCTGGAAGAACCGTCGTACTGAACGGCTGGGTTGACAGGATCAGAGACCTCGGCGGCATAAAGTTCATTTTGCTCAGGGACCGTTACGGTTTCACTCAGGTCGTTTTTGATCCATCAAACGAGGATGTCTATAAGACGGCGCTGCAACTCGGTATCGAATATACCATATCTGTAACGGGCATCGTCCGCGAGAGACCGAAGGATGCTGTTAACCTGAAAATGCCAACAGGCGAGATAGAGGTTCTGGCTACCGAAGTCGAGATCCTTTCAGAATCAGATACACCACCCATATACATTAATATCGATGATGACTCATCTGAAGAGCTGAAACTTAAATACCGATATCTTAATTTGAGAAAGCCGAAGATGCAGAGAAATATAATCTTCAGGCATAAAGTGGTTCAGGCGGTCCGAAATTACCTCAACAAGAGGGATTTCCTTGAAATAGAAACGCCTGTCCTGACGAAATCGACTCCGGAAGGCGCAAGGGATTTTCTGGTCCCTTCGAGGTTAAGGCCCGGCAAATTCTATGCTTTACCCCAATCACCCCAACTTTTCAAACAACTCCTGATGGTTGCGGGTTTTGACAGATATTACCAGATTGCTAAATGTTACCGCGATGAGGATTTCAGAGCTGACAGGCAACCGGAATTCACCCAGATAGATCTTGAGATGTCCTTTGCCGACAGCGAAGACGTCTTTGCCATCGTTGAAGGTATGCTTTCCCACGCCTTCAAAGAAACTCTGAATGTCGAATTAACGACGCCTTTCCCCAGGTTAACGTATGAAGAAGCCATGGAAAGGTACGGCTCCGATAGACCCGACAGGCGTTACGGAATGGAGCTTCACGATGTGTCTGAAGCCTTTGTCGGAACCGGGTTCAGGGTTGTGTCCGAAGCCCTGGGACGCGGCGAGGTCGTCAAAGGCTTTCTCGCAAAGGGACTTTCATCGAAGTTCTCGCGAAAGCGGCTTGACGAATACACGGCTTTTGTAAAAGAAAACGGACTCGGCGGATTGATATGGATAAAGGTTGAAGATGAACTGAGATCGAGCATATTAAAACACTGCCCCGATGAAATAAAGAAAGTTGTTGAGTATCTCAATGCTGAAGCCAGCGACATAATATTCCTTGCTGTTGGAAATAGAGAAACTGTGTCCAAAGCGCTGGGCAAGCTGCGGGAAAAACTGATAGCCGAGGAGAAACCGGAGGTTACCGGGTTCGATGTGCTCTGGGTAACCGATTTCCCCATGTTCTCTTATAATGAAGAAGAAGGCAGGATAGAAGCAGAGCACCACCCCTTTACAATGCCGAATCTTGAAGATCTGGACAAATTCGGTGAAACCGAGCCATTGAAGGTCAGGTCTCACGCTTACGACCTGGTGATAAACGGTTACGAACTGGCAAGCGGAAGCGTCAGAATTCATCGCAGGGATATCCAGAACAGGATATTTGAGATGATCGGCCTAACCCAGGAAGAAGCTCAGGAAAAATTTGGATTCCTCCTTGAGGCCTTCAAGTACGGACCACCACCACACGCAGGCATCGCGTTCGGTCTGGACAGGTTGGTGGCTATAATGGTGGGAACCAGTTCAATACGCGATGTTATTGCTTTCCCGAAAGCGGCAAGCGGCAATGACCCCATGACGGGAGCCCCATCAGAGGTATCAGCACGCCAGCTCGAGGAATTGAAGATCAAGATAATCGATGAAAAGGATGGGAAGAAAAGATGAAGATCGCCATTGATGGACCCGCTGGTTCAGGAAAATCAACTGTTGCAAAGATGCTCGCTGAACGGTTGGGATTCACCTATGTGGATACGGGCGCTATGTACAGAGCCGTTGCCTGGAAGCTAAAGCAACACGACATTGATCCTGATAATACCGACGCCCTTCGTGAATTGTTAGAGAATACGCAATTTTCCATCTCTGACAGCGTTCTCTGTATGGACGGAAGGAAAATCGGCGACGAGATCCGTACGCCGGAGATCTCCAGACTCTCCTCGGATGTCGCTAAAATAGCGGAAGTAAGGCGTTTCCTAACCGCCGAACAGCGCCGGATAGCTGAGAAGGGTAATGTTATAATGGAAGGGCGCGATATCGGAACGGTGGTTATACCGGATGCGGATCTGAAGTTCTTCATTACAGCTTCTCCGGAAGAGCGCGCCAGGAGAAGATACGAACAGCTGAAAAGACTTGGAATCGAGGCAAATTATGATAGAATCCTGAACGAGTTGATCCAGAGAGATCGAAATGATTCTTCCCGGGAAATAGCGCCTTTAAAACCCGCGGAAGACGCTATCATAATCGACACAACGAATATGACAATAGACGAGGTTCTCGATCTGCTTGTTAGAAAGGTCAGGGATAAAGGTACATGAAGATCGTTCTCGCTGAATCACTGGGTTTTTGTTACGGCGTGAATAGAGCCGTTGAAGCGACGAAAAGGCTTTTGAAGGAAAAACGCGATGCCCGGGTAATCGGTGATATTGTTCACAACGAAATTGTGATGAAAAAACTTAAAGATATGGGATTGAAGGTTTACCCGGATCTTTCTTCAATCGATTTCTCTGATACAGCTGAGAATTCCGTGGCGATAATCAGGGCTCACGGCGCTTCACCCGATGTTGAGGATTTTCTAAAAAGGCGTTTTGGGTATGTTGTGGATTTAACCTGCCCGATAGTGTACAATGTATTTAGTTTGGCGAAAGACCTTGAAAAAAAAGGTTATTTTATAGTTATATTCGGAAAAAAAGACCACGCAGAGGTTAAAGCCCTGTGTGGAAGGCTAAATGATTACCTGATCGTTGAACCGGGTTATGATTTTGAAACCATAAAGGCTTTTTTAAGAGAAAAAAAGCCCAAGAAAGTTGCCCTGATTTCCCAAACAACCATGAACAGCGAGAGTTTTGAAAAATTGGCAGAAAAGCTGTTAAAATTGGAAGGCATCGAAGTTTCTGTGAACAACACCATCTGCAATGTAACCATAAACCGCGAAAAGATGGCGATTCACTTAGCACAAACCTGTGATGCTGTGGTGGTTGTTGGTGGTAAAAGAAGTTCAAATACAGGGAAGCTCGCGAAGATTGTCGAAAGCCATGGCAAAAGGGCTTTTCATGTTCAGAATCCGGAGCAGCTTCCGGATTTGTCTGTTTATGGAAAAGTCGGTATCATAAGCGGAACATCAACACCGAAGGAACAAATCCTGAAAATTTTGGATTACATAAAATTTACCTATGAAGGGGAGGTTATCCGTAATGGAGGAGAAGTATAACGGACAGAACGAAGAAAACCTCAGCATGGAAGATATTCTGAAACAGATGGATGAGGTTGATGAAAGAAGGGGAAGAAGCAAAACCGCTGAAGTTCATTCAATTCAACCAGACGGGTTGCTGGTGATCCTCGAAGGAAAGTTAGATGGATTCGCTCCTGAAAGCGAACTTGTAAAACCTCTAAAAGAGTACAACATCGGTGATAAAATAGAGGTCCAGATAATGAAAGTCGACGAAGATGAAGGGAGAAGCGTCGTCTCCGAAAAGCGTATCTACTTCCGAACTGCTCTAAAAAAGGTAGAAAACGCATACAAAAGCGGCGAACCGGTTACAGGAACCATCCTTGGTGAAACCAAAGGCGGTTACAATGTAAAGCTACTTAATGTCGTTCCGGCTTTCCTTCCGGGCTCTCAGTCTGGAATCAGACGCGGCAGACCGATTCCCGAAGGCGAACAGGAATTCAAGGTCATAAACTTCAGAAAGAAGAAACGCGGCACCAATATCGTGGTTTCTTTAACCGCATTCAAGGAAGAAAAAGTGAAGGCTTTCTTTGAAACCCTTGAGACGGGTTCAACCGTCGAAGGAACCATTGAAAGCATCAAAGATTTCGGTGCCTTTGTTAAATTAACGAACGAGGTTGTCGGTTTGATCCCCGCGTCTGAGGTGAGCTGGGATCCATCGCAAAAGGTTCATGACGTTCTTAAAGTTGGTGATAAGGTAACAGTCAAGGTTATCGACGTTGACCCCGAGAAAAAGAAGATTTCTCTGAGTTTGAAACAGTTGCAGGAAGATCCATGGAACACCGTTGAAGAGAAATATCCCGTTGGTTCCGTCGTTGAAGGTGTTGTAAAATCCATCGTTCCCTTTGGCTTCTTTGTCATGCTTGAACCCGGTGTCGAAGGATTGGTACATATCTCCGAGGTTTTCTGGGGTAATGTTAGAAGAGATCTCAAAGAACTTATAAGAGAAGGAGACAGGGTCAAGGTTAAAATTAAGGATATAGACAAAGAGAAGCGAACTCTTTCCCTGAGCTACCGCGAAGCACTGGGAGACCCCTGGGACAACATCGAGGAAAAATACAAAGTCGGGGAAATCGTCGATGGTAAAGTCGTTAAGGTTCTCCCAACGGGTGCCATCGTGGAGCTTGAGGAATACGTTTCTGGCTTTGTCCCCGTTTCCGAAATGTCCTGGAATTTTGTTGACAGGGTCGAAGACGTTGTCAAGGAATCCAGCGAAGTGAAAACAAAGATCCTGAGCATAGACAAAGAAAATCGACGCATGAGATTGAGTCTAAAACAGGCTACGGAAGATCCGTGGCAAAAGGTACACACTGAACTTAAGGTTGGCGATTACGTAGAAGGAAAAATCACACGGTTGATAAAATCCGGTGCTGTCGTAATGGTTGATGGTTATGGTGTCGAAGCCTTCCTCCCTGCTTCTCAGGTAGCGATGAAGCGAGTTGAAAACCTGGAAGAAGCCATAAAGATCGGAGAACACAGGCGTTTCAAGATCATTCGCCTCGTTTATGATCCAGAAAAGGATGTAAGGAACATGGTTGTCTCCATAAAGCAGCTGTTGCTGGATAAGGAAAAAGAGGAGACTCAAAAAGCTTTAGAAGAGCTTTCAGGCGAAGAGAGTTCCACGCTTTCCTTTGGTGAGAAGTTGAAGGAACATCTTGAGAAAAACTCGGAGGGAGAAAAGTAGTGGCAACAGTCCTCATCGTCGGAAGACCAAATGTCGGAAAATCCACGCTTTTCAACCGCCTTGTTGGTGGAAGGCGTGCCATAATTGACGACCAGCCTGGTGTTACGCGCGACTTTGTGTTTGGCAGGGTTTTCTGGCAGCATAAGTCTTTCGAGGTTGTTGATACCTGCGGTTTGTTCGATTCTCCCAAAGATATAATCGAAGAAAAGATGAAAGAAGTCACTCTCGCGCTGCTGAGCGAGGGTGACCTCTTGCTTTTTGTAGTCGATGGCAGAAAGGGTCTTACATCGGCGGATATGGATATCGCAGAAACGCTCAGAAAATCGAAAAAACGGGTCATTCTGGTGGCAAACAAAGTCGAAAACGTTGACAAATTTACTCTTGAGGTTCTCCCGGAGCTGTACAGCCTGGGGTTCGGAGAACCTATCCCGATTTCGGCCGAACACGGTTTGAATATCGATGTCCTGCTGGAGAAAATAATTAAAACCCTGGAGGAAGCCGGGCATCTGCTGGATTACGAACCCGAAAAGGAAGAAGATAACCTGAAGGTTGCTATCATAGGAAAACCGAACGCAGGAAAATCTTCACTTTTCAATTCGATAGTGGGAAGTGACCGCAGCCTCGTCACCGAGATACCTGGTACCACCCGCGATATGGTTGATGAAACCATCGAAATAGATGGAATGCCTGTCACTTTTATAGACACAGCCGGCATGAGAAGAAAGTCGAAGGTAGGCGTCAAGAACGTCGAGTATTACAGCGTCATGAGAGCTGTGGATGCAATAGAGCGTTCCGATATCTGCATACTCGTCATAGATGCGACACTAGGGATAAGCAATCAGGATCAGAGAATTGCCGGGCTTGTCGAAAAACGCGGTAAAGGGATAATTACCGTTTTCAATAAGAGTGATCTGTTAAACGAGAAACATAAGGAATCACTACTTTCTTCATTCGAACGGGAGCTGTATTTCATTGATTATAGCCCTGTTGTTTTTACTTCCGCAACGGAAGGTTTTGGTATCGATGAACTACTGGATAAGCTCTTTCTTGTCGCTGAAAAGATCGATCTCAGGATCCCAACCGGGTTGCTGAACAACCTGATCAGCAGGTACACCTTATCAACACCGCCTGTCGGGCGGAAAAACAAAAAGGCCAAAATCTATTACGCGGCACAAATTGATACAAGACCCCCTCTGATAATGCTGAAGGTAAACGATCCAGCATTGTTTACGGAGCCATACCTGAGAGGGATAAGATCAACAATAAGAATGAATATTGATCCCTTCGAGGGAACACCAATATTTATAAAGTTGAGGCGTAAAAAATGAGGTTTATCTGGTTGGCTATTATAGGTTACCTTTTTGGTTCAATACCATGGAGCTATATAATTCCAAGGCTCAGGGGCATAGACATAAGAAAGGTCGGCAGCGGAAATGTCGGCGGTACTAATGTGCTGAGAAATCTTGGAGGGTTCTGGGGAGCCATAACGATGGTTCTCGACGGTTTCAAACCCTTCATTCCTATAATGATTGCCAAACATACCTTCGGGGTAAGTGTGTCCGATGCAATGATGATAGGTTTCTTTGCCGGCATCGGTCACTGTTATCCGATCTGGTTGAAGTTTAAGGGAGGAAAATCTGTTGCCGTAAGCGTGGGAACGATTTCCGGAACAAAAGCCAGCCTCGTTCCAGTGTTTTTTGCAGTCTGGTTACCAATCGTCCTGATCACCCAGTACGTTTCTCTGGGATCTATTTTGAGCCTCGCTGTTATAACCATCCTGTATTTTCTCACAGATAGCTGGCAAACCGGTATCTGGATGCTGGCACTATTCTTGCTTACGACGTATCGTCACAGGGGAAATATTGTGAGGCTCATACGGGGCGAAGAACGGAAAACGGATCTGATAGCGGCTTTTACAAAAAGAAACAAAAATAAAAAGGAGGGCTAAAAGCCCTCCTTTATTTATTATTTATGTTCAGTTTGTGTATGTTCTTTATACACCCGTATTCTTAAAAGATGTCTCTGCATTTTTGCGTTTGCACGTGCGCGTTTTCTCGCGTCCCTTTCCACTTTCAAAATCTCTTCTGCACGTTTTACGCGTTCTTCTGCTCTATGAATATCAATATCTTCCGGACGTTCGGCAGCGTCAGCCACTATAAGCGTCTTCTCACGCGTGTTCAGAATGTAACCGCCGTGAACGGCGAAAAGGAGTCTTTCTCCTTTGCTTTTGATCTCTATTACATCGACCGCCAGCTGTGCAACGATGGGAGCGCGTTGTGGCAAAAATCCCATCTCTCCAAAAGGTGTCCTGAAAGAAAGATATTCAGCTTCGCCTTCCCATACTTTGGCATAGGGCGTCACAATCGAAACATTCAGGGACATGCGCCTCAGCCTCCGTAGCCGAGTTTCCTGGCTTTTTCTACGGCCTCGTCGATGGTTCCCACCATCATGAAGGCCTGTTCGGGAAGGTCGTCATGTTTTCCGTCGAGGATTTCTTTGAACCCACGAACGGTTTCCTTTATTGGAACATATCTACCCGGTATATTGCTGAAACGCTCGGCAACGAAGAACGGCTGGGTCAGGAATCTCTGAATTCTTCTGGCACGTCTCACGATGAGCTTGTCTTCCTCTGAAAGCTCTTCCATTCCAAGGATGGCTATGATGTCCTGCAAATCTTTATATCTCTGAAGAACCTCCTGAACCCTTCTTGCAACCACATAGTGTTCCATTCCAACGATCTCCGGCGCGAGGTTTTTGGAAGATGAGTCAAGAGGGTCAACCGCCGGATAGAGTCCCTGCTCGGCGATGGACCTTGACAGGTTAACCGTGGCGTCCAGATGGCTGAATGTCGTCGCTGGAGCCGGGTCTGTAAAGTCGTCGGCTGGAACGTAGATGGCCTGAACGGATGTTATAGAACCGTTTTTCGTTGATGTGATTCGTTCCTGAAGCTGCCCCATTTCAGTGGCAAGTGTCGGCTGATAGCCAACGGCAGACGGCATTCTTCCTAGCAGTGCCGAAACCTCGGAACCAGCCTGAACGAATCGGAAGATATTGTCGATAAAGACCAGCACATCCTTTTTCTGGACGTCCCTGAAATATTCCGCCATGGTGATGGCAGAAAGGGCTACCCTGAACCTCGCTCCGGGTGGCTCGTTCATCTGTCCGAATACGAGAGCTGTGTTTCCTATAACCCCTGCCTCCTGCATTTCGAGCCAGAGGTCATTTCCTTCCCTGGTCCTTTCACCAACACCGGCGAATATCGAGAGTCCCTTATGCTCAATTGCTATGTTTCTGATAAGCTCCATAACGAGAACGGTTTTGCCGACACCGGCACCCCCGAAAAATCCGATTTTTCCACCCTTGTTGAAGGGAGCAAGGAGATCGATAACCTTTATACCGGTTTCCAGAATCTCAACGTCTGTTTTCTGCTCGGTAACTCCCGGTGGTTCGCGGTGAATGTCCCAGAACTCTTCAGCCTCAACGGGACCTCTTTCATCTATCGGCTCTCCCAGGAGATTGAACATTCTTCCAAGTATTTTATCTCCAACAGGCACAGCGATCTGCCTGCCTGTATCAATAACCTCCTGGCCCCTTACCAGACCATCGGTGGAGTCAAGGGCTATCGTTCTGACCACGTTGTCTCCAATAACCTGAGCTACCTCAAGCACTATCTTTTTACCCAGAAATTTATTATAAACCTCCAGAGCGTTGAGAATATCGGGAAGCTCAGCTCCTTCAAAGCTAACGTCAATTACAGGTCCTATAATTGCAACTATTTTTCCTTTGTTGATACTCTTTTGCTCCTTTTTGTTCTTCTTTTCTTCGGTTTTCTTGGCCACATTCACACCTCCAGATTACCCTTTTAAGGCCTCGGCGCTGTTCACAATTTCGATAATCTCCTGCGTGATGGTTGCCTGTCTTACTTTGTTTCTCTCCAGCGTCAATCTTTCGATAAGCTTTTGAGCGTTTTCTGTTGCACTCTTCATCGCATTTTGTCTGGAGAACAGCTCACCGACTTTTGTTTCGTAGGTGGCCCTCAGGATTTCAGAAACGATCCATGAATTCAGCAATTCAGGGAAAATCACCGATACTTCAGGCTCAAAGTCGTACATATCTTTATCTTCTTTTTCTTCCTCAGCTACCGATTCCAGAGGCAGGATTCTCAGGGTTTTGGGTAGCTGAACAATCGGGTTCTTGAATTCGCTGTAAACCACTTTGAATCCCGAAGCGTTTAGCTCTTCTTTGATTGCCAGGACCTCATCGGCAATTATTGCAGCCTCATCAACATCGGGAACATCGTAGAAACGCGTAAAAGCCTTTTTAAACAGTTTGTGCTTTTTATAATGCAATTCAGCCTTCAAGCCAACCGTGACTATGGCTTTTATGTTCCCTTTGGATATCTCGATATCCGCATGTCTCAGGATCTCACTGTTGAAAGCCCCACACAATCCCATATCCGTGGAAACGACAAGCAGCACATCGCCTTCACCGGGAAATTTGGGGAATGTGTCGAGATTTCTTATAACACGCTTCAGAATTTCTTTCATGCTGTCAGCATAATTCCGTGTATATGCCAGTCCCTTCTCAACTTTCTTCAGCTTAGCACGGGCGACCATCTCCATCGCCCTGGTGATCTGCATCGTTGATTCAGTAGCATCTATTCTCTTTTTTATGGCACGTAGTTTACCTTTGCTCATGATACCACCTTCACGAGACGAACGCCTGACGCACGTCTTCTACCGCCTTTTTCAATCCTGCTTCTATCTCTTCGGTCATATCCTTTTTCTCTCTGATGGCTTTGAGCACGTCGGCATATTTTTGCCTCATGGTTTGCAACAGCTGTTTCTCGAACTGCCTGATTTTATCGGTTGGCAGATCATCCAGGTATCCCCTTGTACCTGCATAAAGAACCGCTATCTGTTCTTCAACCGGCATTGGGGAATACTGTTCCTGCTTCAAGAGCTCCGTGAGTTTTTCACCACGTATGAGCTGCGCCTGCGTGGCTTTGTCCAATTCAGTTGAGAACTGGGCAAAGGCGAGGAGCTCACGGTACTGGGCAAGATCAAGCCTCAAGCTACCGGCTATCTTTTTCATGGCCTTTATCTGAGCGGAACCACCGACACGGGATACTGAAAGCCCTACGTTTATAGCAGGTCTGTTACCGGCATAGAAGAGGTTCGGGTCCAGATAAATCTGACCGTCGGTAATGGAAATAACGTTTGTCGGGATATAGGCACTAACGTCGTTTGCCAGAGTCTCAATAATCGGCAACGCCGTTAACGATCCGCCACCGTGTTCCTCGTTGAGCCTTGCCGCTCTCTCCAAAAGTCTCGAATGGAGATAGAAAACATCTCCAGGATACGCTTCACGTCCTGGCGGCCTTCTTAAGAGAAGCGATAGTTCACGATACGCCGCCGCGTGTTTTGAAAGGTCGTCGTAAATAACAAGGGCATCTTTCCCGCTGTACATGAAATACTCACCCATAGCGGCTCCGGCGTAAGGGGCGAGGTAAGCCAATGTTGCAGGATCATTAGCCGTGGCTGCAACGATTGTGGTGTATTCCATTGCGCCGGTCTCTTCGAGTTTATCTATTATCCTGGCCAGGACTGCCGTTTTCTGTCCTATCGCAACGTAAATACAATAAACACCCTGATCTTTCTGGTTTATGATTGTATCGATGGCTATTGCCGTTTTTCCTGTCTGCCTATCTCCGATGATCAGCTCACGCTGACCCCTACCGATAGGAATCATCGCATCGATGGCTTTAATACCCGTTTGCAAAGGCGTATCAACGGGTTTTCTCATAACGACACCGGGCGCTTTGATTTCTACCGGCCGGTGTTCCGAAGCCTCAATGGGACCCTTCCCATCGAGAGGAATCCCGAGTGGATTGACGACCCTGCCGAGAAGCGCTTCACCGGCGGGAACCTCGATGATTCTTCCGGTGCGCTTCACCAGATCGCCTTCCTTTATCTCGCGGTAATCACCAAGAACAACGATACCAACGTTATCTTCTTCCAGGTTCAACGCGAGGCCGTACTCACCGTTTTCGAACTGGACAAGTTCGTTGGACATTACTCCTTTAAGGCCGTAGGCACGCGCAATACCATCTCCAACCTGGATGATCCGCCCGGCCTCAAAATAATCTATTTCCCGGTCGGAACGCTTCAATTGCTCTTCAATTATCTTCGTTATCTCTGAAGGACTGATCTTCACTTAACCACCTCCAAAAAGTGGCTGCCATACTTATTTAAGCCCATACTCTAAACGTTTTAGCCTTCCAGAAGCACTCAAATCAAGGACTCTATCCTGAAAATGTACCACCATTCCCGCTATCAGCTCCGGCTTGATCTGGATCTGGAATAATGGTCTCATCCCCGATTCTCTCTCTATGAAATCCTCAAGGAGCTTCAACTCTTCATTCGATAGTTCAACGGCAGTTTCCACAAGGACCTTTATCTTGCTACGGGACTCATCTAAGATCTGTTCATAAGCGTTTGTAATGGTGGGCAGATACAGCAATCTTTTCTTTTCAGCCAGAACAACCACGAAGTTTTTGAATATCTCAGGAAAGTCTCCCAGAAACTCAAGAATCAATTTCACAGCCTCAGAGCGCGGAAACGTCGGATCCTGAAGGAATTCCCGGGCTTTCTTATCAGAGAACATCTCGCTGGAGGCTTTCAGAAGCTCAAGTATCCTGTCCCTTTCAGATTCATCTGTCATCAGGAACAGCGCCTTCGCGTATTTATAAGCGACAGTCAGTGAACGTTTCACTTCTCATCACCTAAACTCCTGAGAATCCTCTGAGCGTACTGCCTCTTCATGGCTTCATCCATCTCTTTACCAAGAAACTTAGCGGCAATTTCAACCGCCGTTGTAATGACCGTTGCCTGAAGCTGTTTCAACGCTTTTTGCTTTTCCTGTGCGATCTGCGCTTCGGCTGATTCCATGATCCTGACCGTTTCTCTCTGTGCGTTCTCTTTAGCTGTTTTTATTATTTCTTCGGCCTGTCTCTCAGCATTAGCAATGATTTCCTGAGACTTTTTCCGGGCGTTTTCCATCTCTATGCGGTATTTTTCCCGATAGGCTTCTGCCTCTTTCCTCAGCTTTTCAGCTTCAGTTAGTTCTGACTTTATCATGTTCTGCCTTTCTTCGATGATGTCGAAGAACTTATCAAAAAGCAGTTTTTTCAACACAAAGAGAAGCACAAGAAAATTCAAAAGCTGAATGAGTGATGTCAGGTTGAGTTCTATCATGCCTTAAACCCCCTTTTCGGTGGGGACTCTTCGTTAGCCCACCAAAAGGATCATAAACGCTATAACAAGTGAATAAAGACCGGTAGATTCGGTAACAGCCATGGCGAGAAGCATTCTCGTCGTGAGCGTACCTATCATCTCGGGCTGTCTGGACATGGCTTCCATAGCCTTCGCACCGATGTTACCTTCACCGATACCCGGCCCGATAGCACCAATACCCATTGCAAGACCAGCACCTATAAACTTTCCGAGCTGAACCAAAGCATTTCCGAGTTCCATCTAACACTACCTCCTTTATCAACAATTGTAATCGATCACTCTAACAGGGCCCCTATATACGCTATCGCGAGAATAGTAAACACAAGCGCCTGAATAGATCCCACGAACATACCGAAAAATCCCCACAGGAATGTCGGCAAAATGAGGTATTTTACAAGATAACTTATGATGAGCACCAGAAGACCTCCGCCCATTATATTTCCAAAAAGCCTCAAGGAATGGGATACCGGTTTGGCCAGTTCGCCGACAATGTTCATGGGGAACATGATTGGATTTGGCTCAAAAAAGCTTTTCAACCATGTGGAAAAACCCTTTGCCTTTATCGCGAAAGCGTGGCTTATCATCAATACCAGAACCGCAAAGGTGGCATTGGTATTGAGATCCGATGTGGGTGTGTACCATGTGTCCTCAAAAAGGGTTATCTTTATCCCGGAATCCGTCGGTACCACCTGAACTCCCGGAATACCGCTGAGGATATTTGCGATCAGAATAAAAAGAAACAGCGTCGCAGCGATGTTAAATGTAGGCCTGACGAATTCTTTCTTTGGGATCGCGTCTTTTGTCATATCTAAAATGAATTCCAGCGCAAGTTCGAGAAGAGTTTGTTTCTTTCCAGGGATCACCTCGAAAACTTTCACAGTTGAAACAAATATGATCAATCCGGCCATTATAACCCAGGTCATTATAACCGTCATGGGGTTGATCCTGCTCAAAGGACCCGTTCCGAAGGGAAGCTGATAAATCCAGCGTTCACCCACTCCCTCAAGGGAAAAAGTGTACCCGGTGGCAACCATATATATCAACACCGCTATATATCCCAGCGCTATAAACGTCAGAAAAATCTTGTCACCCTTTGTCAGCTGAATTTTCACCCAACCACCTCCCGAAAAGGAAAAGCGATATTTTCAAATTCAAGATACCCACTGCTGCCCCTATAAAAAAGAATCTACCATAAAAAGTCGCTGTCCACAAAGCAACAGCAGCCAAACCATATCTTATCAAAAAGCCGTACCTTGAAAACCTTTCTTTTCTACACATAAGGTAAACATCTCTCGTCATCAACCAGAACATTAAAACGGCAAAAAAAGAACCATACAAAATGCCTGGAGCCATTTGTGATTTAAATAACAAACTTACTCCAGTTTCAATTATCGCCAGAATACTTATCGCTATCGTTTCTTTTAGTGCTATCTTTGTTAAGTCTTTCATACTTTTCGGCTTCCTTCATCAGATATCTTATCCCCTGATATATTCCGGAGATTGTCCCAAGAAACAAAAAGATTACCAGCCATATCTTGTTATGAAAAAGATATTTGTCTGTCAAATAGCCTAGCAATCCACCGACAAGGATGTTGGAGATTACAACGATTCCAAATTGAAATACCATGTTTATAGCGTTTAATTGTCTGAAATCGATCCTTTTCTTTTTCACTAAGCCCACCTCTGGAGTTATTTACCCCAGTAACTGTTAACCGCCACTTCTACCTCAAGCGGAACCTTCAGTTCAACGACCCCGGACATACCCCTGGTGAGTATATCACAAACTCTGTCAACCTCTGTTGCGGGAGCTTCAAAAACCAGTTCATCGTGCACCTGCAAAATTGGGAAAGCTTCCAATCCCTCTTCCTTAACCATCTTATGTATCTTGATCATGGCAAGCTTCATGATATCCGCCGCCGTTCCCTGAATCGGGGTGTTGATCGCGATTCTTTCCCCTTCCTGGATCTTCATCTTGTTACGCGTCCTGAAGTGAGGTATCTCCCTTTTCCTACCGAACAACGTCCTCACGTATCCCTTTTCTTTGGCTTCGTGTATAACTTCATTTATGAACTTTCTGACCCCCGGATAAGCGTTGAAATAATTCGATATCATATTCTCAGCTATGTGGGTTTTTATCTTGAGTCTTCTTGCAAGACCGTAAGGAGATATCCCGTAAATAATCGAAAAGTTAACCATCTTTCCGACCTGTCTCATCTCCGGTGTCACATCTTTAACAGAAACTCCGTACAAACGTGACGCGGTAAGGGCATGCACGTCTTCGCCGTTTTTGAATGCCGAAATCAATCTTTCGTCCTCGCTGAAATGTGCCAGAACCCTGAGTTCAATCTGGGAATAATCGGCACTTATGATCTTCCAGCCACTCTTCTGAGGGACAACACATTTTCTGATTTCCTTGCCCTCTTCACCCTTTATCGGTAAATTCTGCATGTTTGGGTTGCTGCTTGAAAGACGGCCTGTACCGGTTCCCGTCTGATGATAACTGGCGTGAATCCTTCCCGTAACCAGATTTACCAGGGTCGGAAGCGTATCGAGATACGTGGATTTGAGTTTCTGGTACTTCCTGTAATCCAGGAGTTTCTGAATAATAGGATGCTCATTCACAAGCTCTTCTAGAACAGCTGCGCTCGTAGAATAAGCACCATGCTTGGTCTTTTTCGGCGGATTCAATCCGAGTTTCTCAAAAAGTATCTTTGAAACCTGAGTGGGAGAATTTGGATTAAAAGGCTCACCAGCAAGTTCAAAGAGTTCTTCTCTTATCCTCTCTAGCCTCTTCTCGTATTCTTCTGAAAGATTTTTCAAAGATTCCACGTTCATGTACACGCCGTTGAGTTCGAGTTCCGCCAAAACGGGTATGAGTTTCATCTCGATTTTATGAAAAATGTTGTCGAGATCAGATTCATATAATTTCTTAGAAAGCACTCGATAGAGCCTGAGCGCTATATCGGCATCTTCGACAGAGTATTTTGCAGCTTCCTCAACGGAAACTTTTTCAAACTGGTCTTTCAATTGATTCTTATTCATCAACTCGCTAAAAGAAGTGGTGCGATATCCCAGGAACTTCAAAGCCAGGTCATCAAGGTTGAAACGTCTTGAATCCGGGTTCAAAAGATAAGCTGCGATCATTGTATCGAAATGAGGCACAACTGGTTCTATACCATGCTTTTCGAGTATTTCGTAATCGAATTTAAGGTTCTGGCCAACGATCTTCGTGCCGGAATCTTCCAGAAGCTCTTTGAGTCTCTGAAGAACCTGTTTTTCGTCTGCCTGCCAATCGCTGCTTTCGTGATTAACAGGAATATAAAAACCCTCTCCATCCTTTATCGCTACCGAGATACCGACAATCTTCGCTTCGTGAGGGTCAAGGGAGCTGGTTTCGAGATCAATCGAAATCACATCGCTTTTCTTGAGGGTTTCAAAAAGGTTATCAAGTTCTTGCTGGGAGCTTACCGGCCTGTAACCATTGTCTTCGTTATTCTCAGAGCCCGAATTGGTAAGATCGAATTCTCTTAAAAGCGAGGCAAACTCCAGCTTCAGGAAAAGCTTTCTGAGTTTTTCTTTGTCCAATCCTCTGTATCTGAGCTCTTCAAGTTCTATGTGTAAATCCGCATCCGTAACCAGGCGAACGAGCTTTTTCGACATCTCCAGCGCTGTTTTGCCGTCCATCAGCTTCTTTCTGAGCCCGGGGCTCAGTTTACGGATATTCTTGTATATCTCATCAATGGAACCATACTCTTTCAATAACTTCAATGCCGTTTTTATTCCAATACCCGGAACACCGGGAATATTGTCAGAGGTATCACCACAAAGTGATAGCAGTTCGTATATCTTTTCCGGTGGAACTCCGAATTTTTCCTCAACCTTTCTTCGGTCGTATTCTTCCAGATCTGTGAGGCCGGAAACAAAGCGCAGAACCTTGACCTTTTCGTCAACGAGTTGAAGGATATCCTTATCACCGGATACTATAACTATCTCATCGAACTTATCCCTGTACTTCGTAACGACAGTAGCAATTATATCGTCGGCTTCAAGGGTAGCTACGGAATGGAATTTTATTCCAAAGCCTTCTACAAGGCCCGGAATATATTTGAGTTGTGCTACGAGGGCCTCCGGCATCTCCGCGCGAGTCGCTTTATATCCTTCGAAGAGGTCGTGGCGGTGTGTGGCTTCTTTGCGGTCAAAGGCAAAAAGTGCGTAGTCTCCTTCTTCTATGTAGTTTTTAATGAATCTGGAAAGCATCCTCGCGGTGCCGTAAACCGCGTTGGTGGGTTCTCCTCTCGAGTTGGTCAGAGAAACATCTATCGCGAAGTATGCCCTGTAAACAATGGCCGTTCCGTCAAAAAGAAAAAGCCTGTTAGTCATTTTCAATCCTCTCCTTCCAGTTCATCGAGGAGAGCAACCGCGCGTCTGAAATGGGGTATAACTATCGAACCTCCCACTACAAGCGCGACGTTAAAGGCTTCCATAAACTCTTCCCTGGTGACTCCAAGGGATTTACACTGCAGAATGTGATATGTAATGCAGTCATCACATCTCAATACCATGGACGCAACGAGACCGAGCAATTCTTTCGTTTTGGAGTCAAGGGCACCTTCTCTATACACGGCCGAATCGAGTGAAAAGAATCTTTTCGTGTTTATATCGCCTGTCTCCAGGATCCTCGTGTTCATTTTTTCCCTGAATTCCCTGAACTTTTCAATCTCACCCACGAAGTAACCCCCTCCTAAAGCTCCAGGTTAAAAAGAGCGACCGCATTCTTACAAAGAATATCAGCACAGGTCTCAACTGGAAGACCCTTCAACTCGGAAATCTTTTCCACAACAAAACGGACATAAGACGGTTCATTTCTTTTCCCTCTATATGGCTGTGGCGGAAGGTAGGGACAGTCCGTTTCCGGTACAAAGGTCTCTATCGGCAAAACCTTTACAATCTCTCTGAGTCCTTTGTTTTTTGGATAGGTTACCGGTCCCCCTATGCCAAGCTTAAATCCAAGTCCTTTGAATCTGAGCGCGTCTTCCTGTGTACCTGAAAAAGCGTGGATAACGCCTTTGAGTTTTCCTTTGCACTCTCTCAACATCTCATAAGCCTCGTTATAAGCATCTCTGACATGAACGATCACCGGCATATCGAGCTCCTGTGCAAGCAAAAGCTGTTCGCGAAAAACCTTCCTCTGAACATCTTTGGGCGATAAATCCCGATAAAAATCCAGGCCGATCTCACCTAAGGCCACTACCTTCTTTTCAGCAGCCAATTCCTTCAGTATATCTATGTAATCCGAAGGCACTTCATCGCTATCATGCGGATGAACCCCGACTGACGCAAAGATATGACGGTTGGTTTTTGCAAGTTCGACAGCAGCTTTAGAATCGTCCATATTCGTACCAACTTCTATGGTGAAAACAATTTTTCCCGAATCTATCTCTTCAAGGATACGTTTACGGTCCCTGTTGAAATGGGGAAAATTCAGATGGGCATGCGTATCACAGATTTTGAGTTCACGCGTTTGCCCTGATGTGTACGATGTCTCCGTCATGTATGATCTCATCCTTTCCTACGAGTTTAACAAGCCCCTTATTTTTCGCTTCGTGCATATCTCCAATCTCTATAAAGGTCTGGTAGGGAATGACCTCCGCACGGATGAAGTTTTTGGCAAGATCCGTGTGTATCTTCCCCGCAGCTTCCCTGGCGGTTGACCCTTTCTTTATAGTCCAGGCACGAACCTCATCCTCACCAACAGTCAAAAAGGACATCAAGCCGATATGCTCGTAAACAATTCTGGAAAGCCTTTGTATCCCGCTTTCTTTTATACCAAGCTCTTCCATAAAGGCTTCCTTTTCCTCATCCTCAAGTTCGTTGATCTCCATCTCTATCTTTCCAGAGAGTTCCATGTAGGCAAATCCGTTCTCTTCACAGGTGGCTTTTATATCCTCTTTGCCGTCATAGGTCCCTTCTGTGAACTGTTCATCATCGGTGTTAGCCACTATGATCAGCGGCTTCGCAGTGAACAGCGAAAGCGAGCCAAGAAGCTTGAGAACATCTGCTTCCAGCCCAAGTTGCGAAACAAATTTCTCTTCCTCGAGTGCGTTTTTTATCTCTCCTAAAACCTCGAGTTCTTTCTCTTCTTCCTTCGTCAGTTTCTTTTTCTTTAAACTTTCATTGAGCCGTTGGATCCTGTTTTCCACCACTTCCATATCCCTGAGCAAAAGCTCCGTTATGATCGCATCGAGCTGCTGTTTTGGGGTTTCAGCCCCAACAGGCCACGGAACAGTGGGATCCCTGAAGGTTCGGACCACAGCCAGCAAAGCATCCGCATTCTGTATGAACTGGAAGATACGATTCTTCTCCTTGCGGTTCGCAGATGGATCAAAACTGGGAATATCGATGAAGCTCAGGGTAGCGTATGTGGTCTTCTTTGGTTTGAATATCTCTGAAAGCTTCGCAACTCGTTCATCGTATATTTTTGCAACACCCGTGTGAGATTCTGTTCTATGTGAACCGGAAGTATCCACTCCTGTCAGAAGAGAAAAAATCGTCGTTTTGCCGCTCAAAGGTAAACCGAAAATACCGATTTCCATAAAATTGCCTCCCTCGTTTTAGTACCGAATAGACATACACTTATATCTTACCAGAATTGGCGATTTTACAAAAGACGGGAGCAATTACGTTACTGAAGTGCGGAGCTACGCTCCGGACGCTTGCAAAGGCTGTCAGCTGGTAGAGCGACGCTTGCGAGGCTGAGGCTTGCGGACGCTGTGCGCTGCAAAGCAGCGGCTATGGTGTGCCCGGCATGACATACAACTATAGGGTGAAAGTCCCGAATGCGGGGAGCGAAATAAGCATTAGCTGAGGGCAAGGGTGTCACTGGTAACGGTGAATCTGAAGGAAGCCTAAGGCAAAATCCGGAACTGAACGAACGTGAACCAGCGTTGGCCGGTAGAGAGGGTAACCTTGCCATAGATGGGGAAGCCCGAGCTCCAACTCTACAGGTTGGGATGGCAGGATTCGGTTGAAAGCTGTATGTCTTACCCGGGGAAGTCCTCACTCGTCCCAAAATGGGTAAGCCGGAACAAGGGGAGACCCAAGGACCGGTGAAGCGGAGGAGGATGGCAGATGAACCCGTAGTAGTGTTGAACCTCCCTGAAAGGAGAAGGGACTATCGCCTTGAGCGATGGGGGTAACAGGAACCGAAAGGGCCTGTTACTTGCGAAGGGGTGAAGGATTGAGGAAATGGCACAAAGGGAAGCGAGTATAACAGGAGCCCGTAACGGAGGCTGAAATGCCGACGGTGGTCTTAAATGGCTGGGGCAGGCAAGTAATCCATTATAGGGTTGGGTATATTCCTCGAAAGGGGTAGAAAACCGATGCCTGTGTGGAAGAAGAAACCGATTCTGTTATATGCGACTTATTCTGAAGGCCATGCGGAGGTAGTATGATGGTACTTAACCACCGTTGGAGAATCCGATACTCAATCCATGAGCCGTGTACGTTGGCCCGTATGCACGGTTCTGTGAGAGGACGGGGGGATTCCCCCCTCCTACTCGATCTGAGCTAAAGCTCAGGCTATGCGTGACTCCGTCACGGCTATGGTGTGCCCGGCATGACATACAACTATAGGGTGAAAGTCCCGAATGCGGGGAGCGAAATAAGCATTAGCTGAGGGCAAGGGTGTCACTGGTAACGGTGAATCTGAAGGAAGCCTAAGGCAAAATCCGGAACTGAACGAAAGTGAACCAGCGTTGGCCGGTAGAGAGGGTAACCTTGCCATAGATGGGGAAGCCCGAGCTCCAACTCTACAGGTTGGGATGGCAGGATTCGGATGAAAGCTGTATGTCTTACCCGGGGAAGTCCTCACTCGTCCCAAAATGGGTAAGCCGGAACAAGGGGAGACCCAAGGACCGGTGAAGCGGAGGAGGATGGCAGATGAACCCGTAGTAGTGAAGAACCTCTCTGAAAGGAGAAGGGACTATCGCCTTGAGCGATGGGGGTAACAGGAACCGAAAGGGCCTGTTACTTGCGAAGGGGTGAAGGATTGAGGAAATGGCACAAAGGGAAGCGAGTATAACAGGAGCCCGTAACGGAGGCTGAAATGCCGACGGTGGGAGACATGTCAAGAATTTTGTGTCTGGAGATGGAAATATCTAATATTAAACATTTGGGTAATTTCATATTGAGAAGCTCTAATCATAGCGATGGGATTTTTCCACTTTCGAGACTTCAAACGTTCGTAAGAGAGAAGGATATTTATCTCAGCAATTTCAACAGATTGAAAGAATCCGCCAATACGAGTTCTTCTAGCCTCTATCATGCTATTAAAGCTTTCAACGGCATTAGTAGTATAGATGTATTTTCTCACATCCTCAGGATATTTTAAAAAGACTAAATATTTTTCTTTTCGTTGGAGTAGATGATCCATAAATGTACGGTATTTTCCAGCGTATTTCTGGCACAACTCTTCGAATTTTTCAAGAGCATCATCGAAGGAATCCTGGTTTTTAATGGTTGAGAGCTTCTTATTAAATTCGCTAGCGTCTTTCTTAGCCATATTTTTTCTCACATTTCTTTGCAAATGGACAAAGCAAAGCTGGTGATCAGCAAAGGGGTAGCATGCTTTAATGGCTTCACCAATACCGGTTAAATCATCGCTTACTACTATCATTACCCTTTTTAGTCCTCTTTCTATCAAATCGTTGAAAACCTTCAACCAATCAAATCTATTCTCAGAACCGAAGAAGGTGTAGAAGCCATAGAGGTCTTTCTTTCCTTCCATATCTATCCCTAGAACAACATATATGCATGCTTTCTTCACTTTAGAGCTTGCTTTTATCTCGCAATGATAGCCGTCTATTAAAAGGGCAAAGCAATCCTTTGGTAATTCACGTGATTTGAACATATCGTAGTTTTTCCTTTATTTCTTCCCTAATCTTCATGAGTTCTTTTTCTTGAAA
>NZ_JGCK01000083.1:0-3079 GCF_001639905.1 Kosmotoga sp. DU53
CTTTAATGATGTCTCCAAATAATTCTTTTACAAGATTTTCCGTCGTCTTCTGTTGTCTTTAATTTCCTCTCTCGTACCAATCTCTTCATTGCTTCTTTGTCAAAGTTTCCCACTGTTCTCCCTCCTTAGCTTTTTGTTATTTTCTCATATTTCGGAGGGAGTTTACACAAAATTGCTAACAGACCCGGGGGAATCCCCCCGTCCTCTCACAGAACCGTGCGTACGGGCCAACGTACACGGCTCATGGATTGAGTATCGGATTCTCCGACAGTGGTACATGTGAAAGCTTCATATCATACAGCCCTATCTTCTGAAAATATTTGTTAGGCAGTAGTCTACTGACCAATCGCGATCGAGAGCTTCTCCATTTGTTCATTCTTATTCCGGATATTTCGCCTCTGTATCCTTTTTGTCTCATCACCCTGCGTAGTTTCTTTGTCGTTTTCCATTGTCGCAGGATTATGGCTCTCAATCTCCTTCTTATCCAACCCATGAGGTCTCTGAATACTCCCACCCAGTCGATTATTTTGTAGTAATTGCTGAAGCCTCTCAGCAATTGGTTTAGTCGTTTTATTATCTCTCCGATCGGTGTACATTGGTTTCTTCGGGTGAGTGTTTTTGCTTTGGCTTTGAACCTCTTCATTTTCTTTTCCTGGATTCGTATTTTGCCTTTTTGTATGGTGAATCCAAGAAATTCGATTCCATCTGTCGACATCGATTATAAAATAGTAAAAACGTCGGTCAAAAATGAGCAAAAACATCGGTAAGAATTGAGTAGTAACATCTGAATATCTCAGATAGAAAAGGAGGTATTCAGATGTTAACGGAAAAGCAGGTCTTTGAAATCAGAATATTGTACAGAGAGGGGTTAAGCAAGCTAGCAATAGCCAGGCGCCTTGGCATTGCTCCCAACACCGTAAACAAATATCTTAATAAGGAGTGGTGTCAAATGGCAAAAAGAGGTTCGAAACTCGATCCTTTCAAGGATTACATCGAGAAAAGGCTCCAGGAGTATCCCGAACTTACAGCGACAGTGTTGTTTAAGGAATTGGTGGAGAGAGGTTATACCGGTAAACTGACAATACTCCGGATGTATGTGTCCTCAATAAGACCCAAGGGGAAACCTGAAATTGTTGTCAGATTCGAAACAGAACCTGGTAGACAATTTCAGGTTGATTGGGGAACGGGTACAACGGTTATTGCAGGCGAAAAGACGACCGTTAAGTTCTTCATTATGGTGTTGAGCTATTCACGGATGCTGTACGCGGAGATAGTACCAGATGAAAAGCTTGAGACCTTGATCCAAGCTCATCTGCATGCCTTTGAGTACTTTGGTGGTTATCCCTCAGAAGGTCTGTACGACAACATGAAAACCGTTGTAAAGAAGCTTCAGAAACAGAAGGAATACAACGCCAGATTCATGGATTTTGCAAACTTCTACGGCTTTAAAGTGATTACTCACAGGCCATATAATCCAAAAGCCAAAGGAAAGGTCGAGAGGTTGGTTCCTTACGTAAGGGAGAATATTCTTTACGGCCAGAGTTATTCGAGCCTAACGGAATTGAAGAACGTATTAAGAGATTGGTTAGCAATAGCAAACCAGCGACTCCATTCCGAATTAAAAGAAACCCCTCTCGAAAGATTCGAGAGGGAAAAGAATCACCTAAATGAGCTAAGTAAATTGTATCCCATTCGCAGATTAAATACAAGACTCGTAAGAAACAAAGGCCAGATAGTCTACAAGGAAAGGGCATATCATGTTGGTAAAAAATACGTAGGGGAAAGAGTCAATCTCCAGGTGGAAGGTTCACTACTGAAGATATACAGCAACGATGAACTCATTACAGTACATCCATTGAAAGACCAGGTAGAAAAAAGGTCTTTGAGAGAATACCAGGCTCTTGTGGGTGATGCGGTATGAGCTACGAAAAAGTACACAGCTTGTTGAAAGAACTGAAACTGGAAGGAATCTCCAGGGTATTGGATTCTTCTCTCCAAAACTGGAGCAAAGGAGATAAAGACGTTCTCGAATTGATTGAAGAACTACTAATAGCCCAGAAGAAAGAAAACGAGAACAAGAAATACATAACAGCTCTCAGATACAGCGGATTACCTTTCCACAAAACCCTGGAAGAATTCGATTTCAGTTTCCAACCCAGCATAGACAGAAAACAGGTAATGGAACTGAAGACCCTGAGATTCATGTACGAAAAAGAGAACGTGGTATTTCTTGGACCTCCTGGAGTAGGAAAAACACACCTGGCGGTAGGTCTTGGAATGGAAGCCCTAAGGGAAGGAAAGAAAATATACTTCGTTAATGCAATAACGTTGGTGGATCGATTAAAGAAAGCCTTTGTTGAGAGACATCTGGAAAAAACCATTAGATTCTACAAATCCCTTGACCTACTAATAATAGATGAACTGGGATACCTGCCGCTGGATACAGAGGGAGCGAAGCTGTTTTTTGAACTGGTGAGCCAGAAATACGAGCAGGGAAGCATAATCCTGACATCCAACAGAAGCTTTACCGAATGGGACAAGATATTTGAAGACGAAGTATTAGCAACAGCGGTATTGGACAGACTCTTACACCATTGTACGATAGTCAATATTCGTGGAAAAAGTTACAGACTGAAAGAAAAACAGAAAACGGGGCTTGTTGGTATACAGACGACGATTGGTAGAACCGACAAACTACGCAAATCTGAGCGATGAAATTACGCAATTTTGATCGATGTTTTTTTGCATTTTTGGTTGATGTTGACAGCTGGGATATGTCAGGAAATACTGGCCGAAACAGCACCATCCTGTTAGGCGCTCAACCCAGCATGAGATAGACAGGACAGGAATACTGTGGGAAGCAGATATTAAGTACATAACCACAATACAGGAAGGGAATATAGCCTTATTGGACATAATAGATGTATATTCAAGGGAAATAGTGGGTTCATATCTTGGGAAGAGTTGCAAGTGCAAAGATTTTACTCGAACACTGGGAAGGGCAATGCTTTACCAGGAAACGGTACCTCAGTTGGTCCGTACGGATAATGGAAGCCTGTTTACAGCTAATTACACCCGG
>NZ_JGCK01000084.1:0-1278 GCF_001639905.1 Kosmotoga sp. DU53
GAATTTCGGATTTTTCCTTTTTTGCGAGCTTTCCTGTACCTTTTTTGAATAATCTTCCACCACATTTTTCATATCTAACCTCTTCATCTTCTCGCCTACCTTCCCGGGTATTCGAGAAGATTATCCCTCTTTTTTGAGTAGATTTATTTTTTGACGCAACGTTCCCTTTTCGAGTAGATTTTTTTTGAAGCAATTCGAAATCCGTAATGCCTCAAAAATAAATCTACTTGAAATAGGATGGATGCCTCAAAATAGAATCTACTTGAAATTGAGAGGGACATAGTTGAGGATCCCTCCTTTCGATTTATCAATCTGGATGTTCACTAATTGTTCTTGGAAATGAGTTATTATACTCTTGAGTTTGTAAATGTCTAGGGCTTCGTGTTGTTTGCGAAGCCTGTCTTTTGTATTTTGGTCAACCCAGGGTGATTGCATGATCCTTTCGTATGGTGTAGTAGGGCGGTCGTATTTTTTGCTTACCTTGTTTCCTTTTCTAATTTTCTCAATGATTTTCTGATTTGGCTGAAAATGATTATTGTACAGATTCAGAGACGCATACAACTCCTTTAGTATTTGGAATTCTTCCTCTGTGTCGTATCTGTAATATCCAACGGCTCTTCTTACAACAGACCAGTTCTTTTGTTCGACATGACAATTATCATTCTTGTTGTAACTCCGGGTTCTGGTGAATAGAAGCCCTTCATCTTCACAATAACGGTATATGTGTCTATTAATAAATTCTGATCCGTTATCTGAGTGAATACCTAATAAAGTGAAGGGAAGCGTTTTCCTCAACTGAATTATAGCTTTTAATGTCCAAATTTGCGCTTTGTTTCTTATTGGTGCCACTACACTCCAACCACTTGCTACATCTACCATGTTGAGGCTGTAGCAAAAATCACCACTTACACTCCCTCCATCATGCCCAATGAGGTCAACCTCAACAAAGCCTGGTCTTGTATCGTCCCACTCGTAATGTGTTTTTATTCGTATGTGCTTTTTCAGAAGAGTTCCGGGCTTTGTATGAGACCGTCCTTTGAGTTCCATCTTTTTCCTCTCGCTGGATAACAATCTGTCGATAGTGGAAGCACTTATATTAAGAAGCTTCCTTTTTGTTTCTTCAGTCAATGTTAGATGCCCATTGCGAACAAGATTATCTATTACTTCACCCATCACTGCTTCGAGCCTTTTACCACACGGGAAATCCATTATCTCCCATATCCTCACGAGTTTCACGAAGACTTTGTGATCATATTTTTTCTTTCGACCCTTTTTCTG
>NZ_JGCK01000085.1:0-1765 GCF_001639905.1 Kosmotoga sp. DU53
ACGCATGAGGCCTCAGGTTGTTGTAAAAAGACAGATATACCTTTAGTTTTTCACACAAGTCTTCAAGATTCTTGAATTCGTTGTTTCTTACGAATTCCCTTTTCAAAGAAGAGAATGACGATTCAATAAATGCTTGCGAATCCGGATTCCTTACTATTCCAAATTCATGGATTATATTTTCTTCATTCATGTATATTCCCGTATCTAATGCTTTAAATTGGCTTCCGTTATCCGTTCTTATTATTTGTGGTTTTGCTCTTTTTGTGATCGCTATTTTCATTAATTGAATGAAATGTTCCTTTTTGCAGCTTTTACCCACATATGTTCCCACTATGCTTCTGTCATACACGTCTATTATGTTCAGTATCGCTGCATTCCCATCTTCACGTGTTTTTACGAATGTTATATCCGCTTCCCACAATTGGTTCGCTTTTGTCACTGTTATTGAACGGCTTCGAGTGTATGGATGCCTTTCACGCCTTTTGTACTTCCCAACAAGTCCAAGCTTTTTCCTGAGTCGGTGCAATTTCTTGTGATTTACTATGATTCCGTATACGTTCCGGATATATCTGGCTATCTTTTTTGAACCCATGTACTTCAAATAATATTCCTCTTGTAAAGGAGATTCGATCGCATTAAACCACAGCAGCAGTTTTTCTATCTCTTCGTCTTTTGTGATACCTCCAAAAACATTAAAGGCATAACCTCTTTCCTTTCTTCCTCTCCTGCCTTTCAGGAAAAAGCCCGGATTCTTGCTCCTGTAATAGCTGCTTCTTGGTATCTCTAAAACTTCAAGGACGAAGCTTACACGAAATCCCCAATTTATGTACTTGTTAGCAATACAGAGGATCGTAATATCTGTTACTTTTTTCCCTGGTTCTCTTCCATGTTCGTTTTTTTTAATTTTTCCTTGAGTATTCTTATTCTCAGGTCTCTCTCAGCAAGTTCCAATTTCAATCTTTCCAATTCAGCCTTCATTTCTTCAGGATCATCACTGTGTTCTTTATCTTATCCAGGCCGAGCTCTTCTTTAAGAAAAGCAGGTATCTTGCTTTCATCTGCTATGAATGAAGGCTTCCTTTTCGGAGGCTGGAACGCATTTTCTTTGTATCTTTCGTAGCGCTTTACCCAACTCATGATAAGTGAAGCATCCACATCATATTCGACTCCCAATTCTCTGTAACTCTTGTCTGTCCCTAAATACTCCTTAACCAATTTGATTTTGAATTCTGAACTGTATCTTCGCGGTGTTTTTCCTTTCATTCCTTTTACCCCCTTTTTCTTTCCTTTATTCTATGCTGTTGTTCTCCTTTTGTCCAATCCTTTTAGGGGGTAAATATGCTTTTTGATCTTTACGTACAACGCACAACGTACAACCGACAACGGGTTTCATCAGCGTCACAAGCCTCAACCTCGTGAGCGTCAACGTCGTAAGCCTCCTGGACGAAGTCCACCACTTCCGCCGCGCAGCGGCTATCTCGGACTCTCGGTTCTCGGATCTCGGTTGTCGTTATATGAATTGGCACGATTTTGTATATAGATAGTCGAGGCAAAAATTTCAATTTTTAGAGGAGGGGTATTAAATGAGAAAAAGAGGATTTTCACTCGTTGAACTTTTGATCGTTTTGGCGGTTATCGCTGCGTTAATCGCTACAATCACACCGGTTGCTTTGAATGCTATCAAGAAGGCACAGGCTACAAAGGTTGCACAGAACCTGAAGACACTCGCCAGTTCCTTTGAGAACAAGGCATATGTTGATGGCGTA
>NZ_JGCK01000086.1:0-1372 GCF_001639905.1 Kosmotoga sp. DU53
TATTTGAAGACGAAGTATTAGCAACAGCGGTATTGGACAGACTCTTACACCATTGTACGATAGTCAATATTCGTGGAAAAAGTTACAGACTGAAAGAAAAACAGAAAACGGGGCTTGTTGGTATACAGACGACGATTGGTAGAACCGACAAACTACGCAAATCTGAGCGATGAAATTACGCAATTTTGATCGATGTTTTTTGGGCGTGTCACATATTTTGTGTAAACCCCAAACTCCGGAAAAGATCAGACATAGGATTTCACCCAATCAAATTCTATCATCAAAGTGGCAAGGATTTTATCCCATTCATTTATTCTCACGGTCCATTTTCTAGTTATATTGTTAATGGCGAGATATGCCAGTTTCATGAGAGCCATGTCATTGGGAAAAACACCTCTGTTCTTTGTTACCTTCCTGAGTTGGCTGTTCAGGGATTCTATTGGATTGGTTGTGTAAATCAATTTTCTAATCTCTTTGGGATATTCGAAATAGGTCGTGAGGGATTCCCAGTTGTCTTTCCAGCTTTTAATGCTGAAAGGATACTTTTCTCCCCATTTCTCTTCAAAAGCCATAAGGGCGTTCCATGCTGCTTCTCTTGTGTCTGCTGTGTATACCGATTTCAGGTCAGCAGCGAATTTCTTTTTGTCTTTCCAGGATACAAATTTCATGGAATATCTTATCTGGTGTACTACGCATCTCTGGATTTTAGCCTGGGGATATACCGCTTCTATTGCCTCTTCCATTCCCTTTAATCCGTCTATTGAAAAGAACATCACTCCTTTGACACCTCGGTTTTTCAGCTCATTTAGCACACCAAGCCAGTATTTTGAACCTTCACTCTGAGCTATCCACATTCCTAGGACATCTTTCATTCCTTCCAGATTTATCCCAAAGGCTATATACAAAGCCTTATTTCTTATCTGGTTGTTCTCAGAGACTTTGAAAAAGATAGCATCCATGTAGATTATGGTATATACCTCTTCAAGGGGTCTGTTTCTCCATTCGGAAACGATGGGTATTATCTTGTCTGTTATCCTGCTTATGCTTTCAGTTGACAATTCAGAGCCGTATATGTCCTTAAGATGTGCCTGTATGTCCCTGTATGTCATTCCCCGGGCATACATAGACAATATCTGGTCCTCTATGGAAGCTATGCTTCGCTGGTGCTTTTTAACCACTATTGGTTCGAATTCACCTTTTCGATCCCTGGGAATTGAAAGCTCTATTTTGCCATATGAGGTATTCACTGTTTTTTTCGAATAACCGTTTCGGGAGTTATCCGTTTCTTTGTTCCTATAGTCATGCTTGGAATAGCCCAGTTCTTCTTCAAGTTCCGTTTCCAGCATCTCTTTAATGATGTCTCCAAATAATT
>NZ_JGCK01000087.1:0-1690 GCF_001639905.1 Kosmotoga sp. DU53
CAAAAAAGATAAAGCCAACCAGGCCCAGAGAGGTGCTTGGGATCGACATGACAAAAGTATTCACAAGAGATGCTGGTTGGGCATATTACATAGCAGTGATAGATTGGTACACAAGAGAAATCCTTGGATCGGAAATAAGTCTCAGGTGTAGGACGGAAGAATGGTTGAAAGCGTTGGACAGAGCCTTAAATGAGGGGTATCCCGAAGGTGTGCGGGGCGAAGAAGTAATACTGGTGAGCGATAACGGCAGCCAACCGACAAGCACGAAGTTTCTGAAAGAATGTGCTGTACTGGGGATAAAACAGATATTCACGAGCTACAACAACCCAAAAGGTAATGCCAACACGGAAAGGTATTTCAGAACATACAAAGAAGAAGTTGCATGGGTACTGGACAATCCGAGTTACGAAGAGCTAATCGAAAAGACCAAAACTTTTGAAACGTTTTACAATGAAGAATATCCACACAGTGCACTAGGTTACAAGAGTCCCAAAGAGGTATTCGAAGAATCCGTGAGTCTACACAAAATTGCTTGATTTTTTGTCCAGTTTTTCGGGGTGCATTACAGGCTGTCGATAGAATGAGGATAGATGAGTTCATAAAACACTATGTGAAGTTCAACGAGCACAACAGGAAACTGCTTGACAGATTTCTTCGGAACTACGGCAGATATGACGGTATAAGGTTCGGGGTGAGGATAGATGGACCTGAGAGAGTGAGAGCATTTGCAAAGAGGTACAGATTGAAGATACAACCATGTTTTATTGCCTATTGGTGTGAAGAAGATGGAAGGACACGAAGAAAACTGGAAAGGATTTTGGAAATCATATAATACCAACCGGAAATTTTCTTTTGTCAACATCGATCAGAAATGTGAGAAATCGTCCCGCAGAACTTTATCCCTTCACCCAGAAATACAGGCTAAAGAAAACCCAGACTGCCCTCGCTTACTGGGCGCTGGATAAGAAGAAGGAAAGGGAAAAGCTGATTGATAGGCTTCTGAGGTTTATTTGAAACATTTCTTATACTTCCAGTGTCTTCGGTGTTTAACTAGGGCTAGTAGCCTACCATACAGTAGGTTGTTTTCGAAAAGATAATAATATCGGAAATATCTTCAAGATTAATGTACTGTGTAGAAAGCTGGGCATAGTTTCTCCTTTTATGTAAGTATACTGTACAACTGCAATTAGTGTTGACTCTTGAAGGCATAATACCTTCATATACGCTCCCAAATTTGATCATGGTACAATAAGCGTGAAAGGGTGTGTGAAAGAAAAGAGGTGAAACAAGATGACCATAATTGTAAAGCTTGAAGAATTGATTGAGGCTATAAAGAAAACCAATGATGTTGTTTTTCTTCAATTTGTGGATAATTTGATCAAGGAAGGTGAACTTGATCCCAACCTATTGCCCAAAGATATTCTTTGGAAGATTGTAAACGCGCGTAAAAGTGAAGAATTAACGGATGACGATATTGACTCTATTGATAAAGTAAATAGCGAGAGCGAATGGTATGAACTATGAAAACCCAAACTATGCACTTAGCTAGATAAACCCAGAGAGAAAACAAAAGAACGATTCGGGATCACGAACAAATAAAGCAAATAGGGAAAATAAAGCTTTTTCCAGATGGTACTGTTCTATCTGCCGTTCAATGAATTCTCTGAATCCTATCCGGTCTTTGACATTC
>NZ_JGCK01000088.1:0-1423 GCF_001639905.1 Kosmotoga sp. DU53
AGGAATTCCTCGTTGGTTTCTGCCTGTATCTTTTGGTAGTTTTCCACTATACTTTTTCCCAATCTCAGTTCTTTGCAGTATTGAGCGATGAGTTCTTTCATTTCCTTTCACCCACCAGGGCATCGTATTCCTTAAAATCGGTTGCGTACGCTCGTAATCTCGGTACTTCGTTCCCTGTTTCAAAGGGTGATGGTTCTTCCTGGATCAACCGTCGGTATGAGAGGAATATTGTTTCAGCAGTGCAACGTTCGCTCTTCAGGCTTATCTCCAGTGCACGACTTGCGGTTTCCATATCTGTTTCACGTAGCATTTTGACCAGCAATTTCAGGCTGTTTTTCTTTTCCTGGTAATCACAGGATTCAAAGTATTCTTGCCAAATAGGAGATAATTCCCTGTAAAATCCTGTATATTTCAATGCACGTGGCCTCCTGCTCAAGGTCTCAAGGTATGGATACCAATTCAGAGATTGGAGGTTGTGTCCGTATAACCTGGGATGTTTTACGAGCACTTTGTAGTCTTCATCCAGTATCTCTATTTCCGATGCCCCTATCTTCAACCACACTTCTGTTTCAGTATGTTTTGGTGACACGGAGTATCTGTTGTTTTCAAAACGAAGCATCCCATACTTGTCTGTCTTTGCTTTCTGTACCCTGGAAATATCCAGAGGTTTTTCGTTGAGTAGGAGCATCTTTTTCTTTTCTTCTAAAAACAGTTCTTTAATGCTCTTTTCCTTTCGGTAATGGGGTCTTTCCATATCTTTCTCCGAGAGGATTAAGAGCTCTTTGTTGTAATCTTCAAGATTCTCTATCCTGGGTATGGGAACAAAGAAGTTCCGCCTGTTATATCCAACCTTGTTTTCCACATTGCCTTTTTCATTGCCACAACCAGGATTACAAAACACAGGTTCAAAACCATAATGTTGACAGAATCTGTAAAACTTCTCCGTTACCTCCCTTTCCCCTCCATCCAGAATTTTTTTCACCACGGGAGATAGGTTGTCGAACCATATACGCCGAGGAACCTTTCCAATATGTTCGAATATGTTCTTCAGCCCCTCGAGCAAACATTCAAGGTTTTCCCCTCTAAACAGTTGAAAGTATCCCCCGTTGCTGTATGGAAAAGAAAGATTCAGATAATGCAGCGTCGTTCCCTTACCCTTTTCAATGAACTCAGCCTGTCCAAAATCTGCTTGAGCTTCACCACCAGGATGGTCAAGAGGTAAATAACCTTCGTTGGAATACAATTCCTTCTTTTTCTTTCTCACATATGCTCTTACCGTACGTTCGCTGAGCGGAAAATTCGGATATTCCTCACATAGTCTCTTGTAAATCCTTCTAGCAGTTATGACGTTGTTTTGCCTTTACCTTTTTATCTTCTTCCAGCCATTCATCTATTTTGGGCTTGTACGGATCGAGCTTGGAAG
>NZ_JGCK01000076.1:0-1289 GCF_001639905.1 Kosmotoga sp. DU53
CCTACTACACCATACGAAAGGATCATGCAATCACCCTGGGTTGACCAAAATACAAAAGACAGGCTTCGCAAACAACACGAAGCCCTAGACATTTACAAACTCAAGAGTATAATAACTCATTTCCAAGAACAATTAGTGAACATCCAGATTGATAAATCGAAAGGAGGGATCCTCAACTATGTCCCTCTCAATTTCAAGTAGATTCTATTTTGAGGCGTCCATCCTATTTCAAGTAGATTTATTTTTGAGGCATTACGGAAAGTGCTGTAAAAATAACCCTGTATCCTAAAACAGGCTAAGATCCCATGTTTAGATATCTCCTTCCAAGCAGCCATTCTTCGTTAATGTCAAGTAAGATTGCGACAGCCAACCTCAAAAGTGCCGCATCATTTGGAAAAGCTCCTACCACTCTAGTACGCCTTTTTAGTTCTTTGTTTATCCGTTCCAGCATATTCGTCGTTTTTATCCTTTTCCAATGATCCCGTGGATATTTCTGGTAATTAAACAAGCCGAATATGAATCTTTCACAGGTTTCCGCCGCTTTTTTGAAGCCTTCTTCTTCAAGTTCCTCAATAAAGGCTTGTAATTTTTTCGCACTTTCCAGGCTCTCGTTCAACCGTTCTGCTATCTCTTTCCAGCGTTTACGAGGTACTTTTTTCAGCACATCCCTCACAAAATGTACATGGCACATTTGCCAGCTCGCTCCAATAAAGGCCTTTTTCACCGCTGAGATTATCCCCTTGTGACCATCTGAGATGACAAGTTCTACTCCTCTCAATCCACGGTTTTTCAATTCTTGGAAGAAGTCTTCCCAAAAGAGTTCATCTTCAACATCGGCGATCTTTGCACCAAGTATCTCTCTATGTCCATCTTTTCTCACACCGGCTACCACATAAAGAGCTTTATTGACGTATCTAACCCCGTCCCTGACTTTGAAATAGCTGGCGTCCACGAAAAGATACGGTATCTCCTCCTCTATTTCCCTGTTAAGAAACTCATACACCTTTTCGTCCAGTTCCCTGGCTATATTAGAAACTGTTCCAGGTGAAAGTTCTTCTGCTCCTAAGGTGGATATTATTTCCTTTATCCTGCGAGTAGAAACACCCTGAAGATATGATTCGACAATAGCGTTCTTTAATGCTTTCTCTACTCTTGAGTATTTATCAAAGACCCTGGTTTCGAAGGGGAATTCTCTGAATTGGGGTTTCTTCAACTCCAATTTTCCTAATCTGGTGTTCAAACTTCTTTTTCTATAACCGTTGCGGTGTGCTCTTCTGTTTTTTGTTCTC
>NZ_JGCK01000089.1:0-1264 GCF_001639905.1 Kosmotoga sp. DU53
ATTTTTTTAGTCCCCGGTATGCTATTTCTTGTTGTATAATTTAACCGAGGACTCTTGTTCCCACGTGAGGAAAGGAAGAGTTCCTCATCGTAGGCTTTTAGGTTTCTTAGCATGGCGAAGGCTATCTTGACGAGGATGTTCGCCAATGCTCTGAGGGCAAGAGATGGTTTCTTGCCCTCTTTATTTGTCTTCTTGTCATAGTAGCCTTTCATCCATGCTCCGCATTTCTTCGCGTTTATCGCCATCATATGGAGAATGCCTCTGAGTTTCTTGTCACAGTTTTTCCTCATCCTGCACATGCGAAAATTACCACTCTGGGATACTATTGGCATAGTTCCACAATACTTCTGGAAATCCCTGTAATTTTTGAATTCGTGTGTAAGAAATGCTGTTACTAATGCCATTCCTGTAGCTACTCCAACACCCGGGAGCGTCAGTATTATGTTGTATTTCGATTTACGTAGTTCTTTCTCCATCTCTTTTGTTATTTTCTTTTTCTCTCTTTTTGCTTCCAGAAGTTGTGTGGCAACATTCGCGATCATGTCCCTGGTGTATTTTGACATGCCCCAGTCAATGGCTTTTTCCCTGAGTTCTTTGACCTTTCTTTTCAATGAGGATGTGTAGCGTAGATGATTCGCTTTGAAATGTCTATTTATCTCCTTGTCAGAAATCTTCCTGAGTTCGGTTACATCCGGGCATATGGTGAGCAGGAATATCCTCCCGTCACAATCTGTCCAAGAATTACCCATCACCCTAGCATATTCAGGGAAATAATTATGAAGTTCGTTTTGAAGTTTGTTCTTAAGTCTTGAGGACATGTCGGTATAGTACCTGTAATGCCTCAATAATTCCCTGAAAAGCATGCCGAGTTCGTCATGTGTTGCCTTGATACAATATTCCGGGTGTTCTTTGTAGGTAAGGGCGATACACCTGGCATCTGTTGAATCTGTCTTCACGCCGTTCGAATGATAGCCTCTGGCTTCCTTTGACCTTTTTGGTGGCAGGAGATAAACCTCTTTCCCTCTGGATAGCAAGAAATCTCCCAAACGATTAAAACTTTCCTCAATGACGAAAACAGCGTCTTCTGATACCATCTTCAACAACTTCTCATACCCCGCTATACCATCCTTGATCTTAAAAACCTTATCCTGTTCGATAGAATAGCAGGTGTGAAAATTCCACGACCAGTCAATTCCCACAATATCCATACTGATTCCTCCAAAAAACATTGTGCAGTCAATGAGTACAGGTTAATCGATGTAGC
>NZ_JGCK01000090.1:0-1938 GCF_001639905.1 Kosmotoga sp. DU53
CCTTCGAGAAACCTGTCACGCCATTTGTAATTACTGAGCTTGTGAAATTCCATGTTCTCTGCAGATTTGAGAAACGCTCTTTTCTCGACGAAGCCCTTCCAGAATTATTGCCATCTTTTCTTCTGCCGAGAGTTTCTTTGCCATTAACTGCACCCCCTTGCCTTTATTTTATCTCTCTACTTTTTACCTGTCCAATTCTTCAGGGGTGCAGTATAAGCCTTGTGTATCGCCATTTTCCTTCCCTCCACGTATGGATGTGCTTTTACCATATCGGCCACAAAATTCATTGTTTCGTACCTTTTGCTCATAAGATTTGCAAATACGTTTATATTGCGAAGGGATTTATATGCTTCAAGTAATTTGTCTTTCCTCGAGAGGTAAAACTTCTCCCTGTCAGCAAGTGCGATAAATGTGGAAAAGAAAAGGCGTTTTCTCTCTGAAAACGGAAGTTTTTCCAAATATTGAATTGCTTCTTCAAAGCTTTTTTCAATCCTATGTTTTACCAATTCGTTGTATACAGGATAAGGCATTCTGGTAATATCCACATTTCTACTTTCTGTTATTCCTTCTATTATCTTCCTCAGCGTATTTCCTCTTATCACCTTTGTCTTACCCGTGAAAATTGCCGAAAGGTCCCCTATACTTACGTTTTCTTTTCTGTATGGATCTATCAGCGATTTGAGGTATTTCCTCAGCTTTTCTGTATTTTCGTACATAGAGATATTGTAATTGGGAATGAATTTTTCTGCTTCCCTTGAAAGTTTTTCATAGTTCTTTGGTACTGGCAGAGATGCAATTATTCGCGCTGTTTGCGCTATGGAACATGAATTATTTGCTTTCTCAATCACAAATAACGAGTCAAGACATCCAAAGAGATTGCCTGGAACCTCTCGGTAATAACCAAGATAACACACCGCTTTTTTTGCTATCGACTGAGCCCAAAATGGATGTTTTTCCCTTATTCTCCATGCAAGGCCGTTAAGGGAACTGATAATTCCTGAAGGATGGGGGATATTCTTTGAGATCCTGTATGCCTGAATGTAATGATTAACTGCCTGAGAGAGTTTTCCTTCTTCAGCGAGTCTTCGCGCATAACCAAGATGATGAAAAGTGATGGCAGATAATATCTTTTTATCCCCCCAAATTCTTGTTTTTCTCTTCAATTTCACTGTTCCCCATCTCGCTTCTACGTTTAAAATAACTGCTTCTATTTCTTCTCGTGTCCTTCCGCTTATTTTATTCAAATTGCTTTTTAGAAATTGGTAAAGCTTTTCATCTTTGTTCCCGAGACTTGCCTTACACGACAGCTCCCTTGCAAAAAGCATATAGCGCATGCTGCTATTTCCACAAAGATCAAGTGCCTTATGGGTGTAATAAAGCGCTTTGTTATAGTCACCTTTCCACGTATGTACAAAAGAAAGCGCAGTGTACCTTATATTATCTGACAAATTGGAATTGATGACTTTAATTATTAAAGGTTTTGCAAATGCACCATATCTGAATACAGGCATGAACAATTCGGGCAGTTTCTTCACTTTTCCAACCCCTTGTTTCAGTTATAACGGAAAAATGCGAATGTAACGATTTCAAGCAATTTTAGGCTCTGAAACTTACTACAGAAGCGAATTACAGAATTTAAAAATTTGAAAAATCACATAGAATGTATTATTCTGCAAATAAGGGGGGAAATAATGAAAAAATCCATAAAGATTTTGCTGATATTAATAATGTTGTTCTTAACAGTAACAATAGCGTTTGCTGATGAAACAGATGCAAATGCTAACACAGAAAACACAAATCCTGTGATAACCCAGCATGCCGACAACTGACTCATTCTCATTCTATCACAACCGGCCATGGACAAAACTCGCAGAATTGCACAAAAAGGCTAAAGTGAAATAGGCTGTAACAAGAAAACAGCTAAAGTGGGGCAGTGCG
>NZ_JGCK01000091.1:0-1221 GCF_001639905.1 Kosmotoga sp. DU53
TCAAGCCAGAACATATCAACAAGAACTTTCAAAAATTTGCTGTCTTTAAAATTGAGCATCAAAAAGAATGTGAGTTTCATGGCTATGAATATAATCCCTGCTGACATAATGCTGCCAATCATCAGTTTCCCAGGTAGAAAAGTCGTTATCAGCACAGCCAGCGCAACGTATACCATCGTTTTCAAGATATTGGAACTTACTTCTTCAAGCGCTTTTGTTATTTCTGGATTTTGACCCGCTGTTTCTATTCCTTTCAGTGTGAAATCTCCGGTTACCATTCCTGAACCTATCGAAATGAGCGCAAAGGCTATAAAAAATTGCAAAACAATGAAAAGATAGAAAGTCAGCAATCTTTTCCACATCCACTTTGTTCGACTTTTCCCACACAGCAAATGCGTAAGAATGTACCTTCCACATACTCCACATTGAAAGCAAGATCTGCCAACATCAGTGATAATATTGGTATCAATAATTCCTGTGTATTGGATATAAAATGCAGACCTATGGCCATACCTCCAAACATTTTTCCGTTTGATTTAAAAATTAACGCGCTTAAAATACCAATAATCAGGTATATCGCCTGTATAACTATCCAGTGTCTATGCTTGAATAAAATTCTCATATTGTCACCTCTTTTTCTATTACTCTATCTATGAGGCCTTGATACATATCTGGATTTGTACCGGCAATTATGCAGGTTTTACCGTTTTCTTTATAATCACGAAGTAAATTTACTAAAGTTTCATGGCGCTTTTTATCAAGTGCGAGTTCTGGCTCATCCCATATCAGAAGTTCAGGATCATTTATCAGCGAGAGTGTTAATTTAGCTATCTTCCTCATGCCATGGGAGGATTTCTTGTATTTTCTGTTGAAATCTATGTTCCACATTCTTACATATTTTTTCAGTGCTTCTTCTGCCATTTCGGGTGTTACACCTTTTTGTCTGGCGAAGAGTAATATATTTTCTCTCAAGCTAAGTTCTCTGTATAATCCCATACCATCAATCACTATTCCCAACCTTTTTAAAATTTCAGGGTTACGATGTGGTTCTTTTCCAAAAACGCTAACATTCCCAGTTGTTGGAGGTATTAATCCACAAAGGATTTTTAAGAGCGTACTCTTCCCGGAACCGTTTAGACCTTTTATATAAACAAATTCACCCTTTTTCACGCTCAACGAGAAGTTGTCGAATATTTTCGGCCCATTGGCAAAAGAAAACGA
>NZ_JGCK01000092.1:0-1172 GCF_001639905.1 Kosmotoga sp. DU53
CGGTCTGACCCCCAATAATGAGACACGGGTTAACGAGATCAAGCTTTAACAGACTGAATCATGGAAATGCTACAGTGTTTCTTAAAGGCTTGTGGTGTCATGTATTTCAAAGAACCATGTGGTCTGAGATTATGATAGAAATCCATGTACACCTGGTATTTCCGGTAAACGTCTTCCGCTCTCTCAAACACATTCATAGCCACAAATTCCCTTTGCACATTCGAATGTTGTGATTCAATAAAAGCCTGGGAATCAGGGTGGTGCTTTATCCCAAATTCCTGGATTATCTCGTTCTTTTCAAAATATTCCCGGGTGTAATTAGCTGTAAACAGGCTTCCATTATCCGTACGGACCAACTGAGGTACCGTTTCCTGGTAAAGCATTGCTCTTCCCAGTGTTCGGGTAAAATCTTTGCACTTGCAACTCTTCCCAAGATATGAACCCACTATTTCCCTTGAATATACATCTATTATGTCCAATAAGGCTATATTCCCTTCCTGTATTGTGGTTATGTACTTAATATCTGCTTCCCACAGTATTCCTGTCCTGTCTATCTCATGCTGGGTTGAGCGCCTAACAGGATGGTGCTGTTTCGGCCAGTATTTCCTGACATATCCCAGCTTCTTTCTCATTCTGTGTACTTTCTTGTGGTTCACTATTATCCCAAATTCATTCAGAAAATACTTGCTGAGCTTTTTGCTTCCTAGCACTTTCAGATAATACTCAGGTTCATATGGATTCACTCTGCTGTATATGTCTTTGAATAGTTTTTCAAGCTCTTTATCTTCGAACTTTTCACCGTTTGTCTTTAGACAGTAATTGCGCCTTCTACCTGGTTTTGTCTTTTTGAGAAAGAACACGGGTTTCTTCCTGCGATAGTAACTGCTTCTGGTTATTCCAAAGATTCTCAAAAGATAAGAGGTTGAAAAACCATAACCCATATATGTTTCAGCGAAAAGTTCAACTGCTAGCCTTTTCCAGTTTTTTTTAGAGCTTCTTTTAGCAACCTTATTTCCAATTCTTTCTCTGCTATTATGAGTTTGTATTTCTCTGATTTCGTTGACGTAACCCTTTTAGCTTGCTTTTGGTTCTTTCTTTATTCTTGCTCAAGYCCCTATCTCTTGTACAGAACAGGTGGTATCTTCGTTGGATCAACAATGAAATCTCCAGCT
>NZ_JGCK01000093.1:0-1510 GCF_001639905.1 Kosmotoga sp. DU53
AAGACGAAGTATTAGCAACAGCGGTATTAGATAGACTCTTACATCATTGTACAATTGTCAACATTCGTGGAAAAAGCTACAGACTGAAAGAAAAACAGAAAACGGGGCTTGTTGGTATACAGACGACGATTGATAGAAGTGACAAACTACGCAAATCTGATCGATGAAACTACGCAATTTTGTTCGATGTTTTTATGCTTTTTTGGTCGATGTTGACACCATCATCTATCGTGGTTATTCTCGTCTTTTCTTTGTTGACCTTCAATTTCAGCTCTTTTTCCAGTATTCGGATAGCTATCTTTAGATACTTTTCCGCGCTTTTGTAGCTCTTTGCGAAGATTAGTATGTCATCTGCATATCTCACTATCCTTATTCCTCTGGCCATCATTTTCTGGTCAAATTTGTTCAGATAGATGTTGGCTAGCAGGGGGCTTATTACTCCGCCCTGTGGACTTCCCATTTCACTGGGTTGGTATTGGTCTGTTATGACTCCACTTTTGAGGAAACTTCTTATTAGTCTCAATATTTTGCCATCGCTTATTCTTTCCGCTACTGCGTCTATCATCTTTTCGTGGTCTAAGGTGTCAAAGCATTGACTAAGGTCTAACTGTACCACGTATTTCATTTTGTATTTGCACGCGAAGGCATAGGCTTTCTCTACTGCCTGGTGTGGATTCCTTCCTTTCCTGTATCCATAACTTGAAGGATGAAATCCTTCCTCAAAGATTGGTTCCATTATTTCTTTCAGCGATTGTTGTACTATTCGATCCTCTACCGTCGGTATCCCGAGCATACGTGTCTTCCCATTTCCTTTCGGGATTTCTACCCTTTTTACCGGTGAAGGCCGGTATTCTCCTTTTCGCAACTTTTCGCTGAGTTTCTTAATCCTTTCCAGAAGGTTTTCTCCATACTCCTGAACCGTTACTCCATCTATCCCAGGTGCTCCGTTGTTCTTCCGCACCTTGTGATATGCTTTGACCAGGTTCGCTTCCAGATAAACTTTGTCAATAAGACTGTAGTACTTCCTCATGTTTCCTCCTGTATGGCCTTCCGGATAAGTCGCATATAACAGAATCGGTTTCTTCTCCCATCCAAAGATTGGATTCTTTACCCCCCCCCCGGGAATCTTCCTATCTTTGCAATGGTTACTTACCTGCCCCGGCTATTCTCAACCGTCGTTAGCATTTCAGCCTCCGTTACGGACTCCTGTTATACTCGCTTCCCTTTGTGCCATTTCCTCAATCCTTCCCCCCTTCGCAAGTAACAGGCCCTTTCGGTTCCTGTTACCCCCATCGCTCAAGGCGATAGTCCCTTCTCCTTTCAGAGAGGTTCAACACTACTACGGGTTCGTCTGCCATCCTCCTCCGCTTCACCAGTCCTTGGGTCTCCCCTTGTTCCGGCTTACCCATTTTGGACGAGTGAGGACTTCCCCGGGTAAGACATACAGCTTTCATCCGAATCCTGCCATCCAAACCTGTAGAGTTGGAGCTCGGGCTTACCCATTCTCGGC
>NZ_JGCK01000094.1:0-1342 GCF_001639905.1 Kosmotoga sp. DU53
GAGCTTGGAYGADTCCAAGCTCATCTGCATGCCTTTGAGTACTTTGGTGGTTATCCCTCAGAAGGTCTGTACGACAACATGAAAACCGTTGTAAAGAAGCTTCAGAAACAGAAGGAATACAACGCCAGATTCATGGATTTTGCAAACTTCTACGGCTTTAAAGTGATTACTCACAGGCCATATAATCCAAAAGCCAAAGGAAAGGTCGAGAGGTTGGTTCCTTACGTAAGGGAAAATATTCTTTACGGCCAGAGTTATTCGAGTCTAACGGAACTGAAGAATGTATTAAAAGATTGGTTAGCAGTAGCGAACCAGCGGCTTCATTCAGAATTAAAAGAAACCCCTCTCGAAAGATTCGAGAGGGAAAAGAATCACCTAAACAAACTAAGTAAATCGTATCCGATTCGCAGATTAAATACAAGACTCGTAAGAGACAAAGGCCAGATAGTCTACAAAGAAAGGGCATACCATGTTGGTAAAAAATACACAGGGGAAAGAGTCAATCTCCAGGTGGAAGGTTCACTACTGAAGATATACGATGGCGATGAACTCATTACAGTACATCCCTTGAAAGACCAGGTAGAAAAAAGGTCTTTGAGAGAATACCAGGCTCTTGTGGGTGATGCGGTATGAGCTACGAAAACGTACACAGCCTGTTGAAAGAACTGAAACTGGAAGGAATCTCCAGGGTACTGGATTCTTCTCTTCAAAACTGGAGTAAAGGGGATAAAGACGTTCTCGAATTGATTGAAGAACTACTAATAGCCCAGAAGAAAGAAAACGAGAACAAGAAATACATAACGGCTCTCAGATACAGCGGATTACCTTTCCACAAAACCCTGGAAGAATTCGATTTCAGTTTCCAACCCAGTATAGACAGAAAACAGATAATGGAATTGAAGACCCTGAGATTCATGTACGAAAAAGAGAACGTGGTATTCCTTGGACCTCCTGGAGTAGGGAAAACACACCTGGCGGTAGGTCTTGGAATGGAAGCCCTAAGGGAAGGAAAGAAAATATACTTTGTTAACGCAATAACATTGGTGGATCGATTAAAGAAAGCTTTTATTGAAAGACATCTGGAAAAAACCATTAGATTCTACAAATCCCTTGACCTCCTAATAATAGACGAACTGGGATACCTGCCACTGGATACAGAAGGAGCGAAGCTATTCTTTGAACTAGTAAGCCAGAAATACGAACAAGGAAGCATAATCCTGACATCCAACAGAAGCTTTACCGAATGGGACAAGATATTCGAAGACGAAGTATTAGCAACAGCGGTATTAGATAGACTCTTACATCATTGTACAATTGTCAACATTCGTGGAAAAAGCTACAG
>NZ_JGCK01000095.1:0-1447 GCF_001639905.1 Kosmotoga sp. DU53
AATTGCTGAGAGGCTTCAGCAATTACTACWAAATAATCGACTGGGTGGGAGTATTCAGAGACCTCATGGGTTGGATAAGAAGGAGATTGAGAGCCATAATCCTGCGACAATGGAAAACGACAAAGAAACTACGCAGGGTGATGAGACAAAAAGGATACAGAGGCGAAATATCCGGAATAAGAATGAACAAATGGAGAAGCTCTCGATCGCGATTGGTCAGTAGGCTACTGCCTAACAAATATTTTCAGAAGATAGGGCTGTATGATATGAAGCTTTCACATGCACCACTGTCGGAGAATCCGATACTCAATCCATGAGCCGTGTACGTTGGCCCGTACGCACGGTTCTGTGAGAGGACGGGGGGATTCCCCCCCCCTCCTACTCGATAACCACTACGTGGTTGATAACGTAATCACCCCCTAAAGAAATAGGACAAGAGATAACGAAGTGATAGTATGAAAGAAAAGGGGGCGAAGGGATGAGAGGCAGAGAACAATATTCAATGGAATTGAAGCTAAAAGTGGTAAAGGAATACGAAGAGGGCCACAAAAACACAAGAGAAATCAGGGAAGAATACGGGATACCGGATTCTACATTATGGGGTTGGATAAACAAATATAGAGCGGAGGGAGAAAGTGCTTTTGAACCGAAACTCAGAGCTGGAGATTTCATTGTTGATCCAACGAAGATACCACCTGTTCTGTACAAAGAGATAGGGCTCGACAAGATAAAGAAAGACCCAAAAGAGCTAAAAGGGGTTCTCAACGAAATCGAGAAATACAAACTCATAATAGCAGAGAAAGAATTGGAAATAAGGTTGCTAAAAGAAGCTCTAAAAAAAACTGGAAAAGGCTAGCAGTTGAACTCTTCGCTGAAACATATATGGGTTATGGTTTTTCAACCTCTTATCTTTTGAGAATCTTTGGAATAACCAGAAGCAGTTACTATCGCAGGAAGAAACCCGTGTTCTTTCTCAAAAAGACAAAACCAGGTAGAAGGCGCAATTACTGTCTAAAGACAAACGGTGAAAAGTTCGAAGATAAAGAGCTTGAAAAACTATTCAAAGACATATACAGCAGAGTGAATCCATATGAACCTGAGTATTATCTGAAAGTATTAGGAAGCAAGAAGCTCAGCAAGTATTTTCTGAATGAATTTGGGATAATAGTGAACCACAAGAAAGTACACAGAATGAGAAAGAAGCTGGTGTCGACATCGATTATAAAATAGTAAAAACGTCGGTCAAAAATGAGCAAAAACATCGGTAAGAATTGAGTAGTAACATCTGAATATCTCAGATAGAAAAGGAGGTATTCAGATGTTAACGGAAAAGCAGGTCTTTGAAATCAGAATATTGTACGTAGAAGAGGGTTAAGCAAGCTAGCAATAGCCAGGCGCYTKGCATTGCTCCCACACCGTAAAGAAATATCTTGAAAAGGAGTGGTGA
>NZ_JGCK01000096.1:0-1182 GCF_001639905.1 Kosmotoga sp. DU53
CGAAAAACTGGACAAAAAATCAAGCAATTTTGTGTAGACTCATGGATTCTTCGAATATCTCTTTTGGGCTTTTGTATCCTAAAGCACTATGGGGATATTCTTCGTTATAAAACTTTTCAAAAGCTTTCGTCTTTTCGATTAGCTCTTCGTAACTCGGATTGTCCAATACCCATGCAACTTCTTCTTTGTATGTTCTGAAATACCTTTCCGTGTTGGCATTACCTTTGGGATTGTTGTAGCTCGTGAATATCTGTTTTATCCCAAGTACAGTACATTCTTTCAGGAACTTCGTGCTCGTTGGTTGGCTGCCGTTGTCGCTCACCAGTATTACTCCTTCGCCCCGCACACCTTCGGGATATCCCTCATTTAAGGCTCTGTCCAACGCTTTTAACCATTCTTCTGCTCTACACCTGAGACTTATTTCCGATCCAAGGATTTCTCTTGTGTACCAATCTATCACTGCTATGTAATATGCCCAACCAGCATCTCTTGTGAATACTTTTGTCATGTCGATCCCAAGCACCTCTCTGGGCCTGGTGGGCTTTATTTTCTTTTGAATGGTTCTACAAGCTTTTTTGTGCTCAACTTTGAAGAGTAATCCATTTTCTTTCATTATTCGGTATACCCTCTTTTGGTTGAGCTTATTGCCTTTTTTCCTCAACATCGCCCAGATTCGACGATATCCCCAGTAAGGATGCTCTCTTTTGAGTTCTTCTATTTCCTTGAGTATTTTTTCATCATCTGTTCTTCGACTGTATTCCCTAGGCTTGTAGTAATACGTGCTCCGGTTGATTTTCAAATACCTCAGCGCTTCTGAAACGCTGAATCCCTCATTAACAAGCAGTGCCACTATTTCCCGTTGCCTGGATGTACTACTGTTTTTTTTAATGTCTCAATGACGATGGTCTGTTTCCCTATTACCTTCTCGAGTTCTTCTACTTTTTCTTCGAGCTGCTTTACCCTGGATTTCTTCCCGTTTTCCAAGCCTTCTTTGGCTCCTTCGAGAAACCTGTCACGCCATTTGTAATACTGAGCTTGTGAAATTCCATGTTCTCTGCAGATTTGAGAAACGCTCTTTTCTCGACGAAGCCCTTCCAGAATTATTGCCATCTTTTCTTCTGTCGAGAGTTTCTTTGCCATTATCTGCACCCCCTTGCCTTTATTTTATCTCTCTACTTTTTT
>NZ_JGCK01000097.1:0-1143 GCF_001639905.1 Kosmotoga sp. DU53
CTTTCCGCAATCACTTGAAACAAGAGTTGCGCTCCTTCTCGGTCTAAAGGTATGTAACCCCATTCGTCGCATATGAGCAAATCTGTCTTTCTGAGTGTCTTCAAGAATCTCTTCAATGTTCCGTTGCTTTTTGCTTCCACAAGTTCGTTTACCAGTGTGGCCGTTCTGTAAAATCTGACTTTCTTTTCCCGGTTACAAGCAGCAATGCCTATCGCTGTTGCCATGTGTGTTTTTCCTGTTCCCACAGGGCCATACAGTATTAGGTTCTCTTTCTTTTCCAGAAACCTCCCTTCTTGTAATTCTTCCAATGTTATACTCTTGGGAATCTGTACGTTTTCAAAACTGTAGCCTTCAAAGGTTTTCATTACCTCGAAATTCGCCTGTTTTAGATAACGATTTTTACGTGATACCCGTCTGTTTTCAATCTCCAGCTTCAGTAGTTTCAGAAGGAATTCTTCGTTGGTCTCTGCCTGTATCTTTTGGTAGTTTTCCACTATACTTTTTCCCAATCTCAGTTCTTTGCAGTATTGAGCGATGAGTTCTTTCATTTCCTTTCACCCACCAGGGCATCGTATTCCTTAAAATCGGTTGTGTATGCTTGTAATCTCGGTACCTCGTTCCCTGTTTCAAAGGGTGATGGTTCTTCCTGGATCAACCGTCGGTACGATAGGAATATTGTCTCAGGATTGCAACGTTCGCTTTCTTGACTCATCTCCAGTGCACGTCTCGCGGTTTCCATATCTGTTTCACGTAGCATTTTGACCAGCAATTTCAGGCTGTTTTTCTTTTTCTGGTAATCACTGGATTCAAAGTATTCTTGCCAAATAGGAGGTAATTCCCTGTAAAATCTCGTGTATTTCAATGCACGTGGCCTCCTGCTCAAGGTTTCAAGGTATGGATACCAATTCAGGGATTGGAGGTTGTGTCCGTATAACCTGGGGTGTTTTACGAGCACTTTGTAGTCTTCATCCAGTATCTCTATTTCCGATGCCCCTATCTTCAACCACACTTCTGTTTCAGTATGTTTTGGTGACACGGAGTATCTGTTGTTTTCAAAACGAAGCATCCCATACTTGTCTGTCTTTGCTTTCTGTACCCTGGAAATATCCAGAGGTTTTTCGTTGAGTAGGAGCATCTTTTTCT